>JANZPQ010000077.1:0-11669 GCA_038040945.1 Desulfobulbaceae bacterium
CCGATAATGGCAATCAGATCGGCGATCATCACCCCTTTTCCCATGGTCGCCAGGGCACCGATATGCAGAAAAGAAGGAGAACGGATATGCATGCGATAGGGCCGGCCCATGCCGTCACTGATAAAATAGAAGCCGAGCTCGCCTTTTGGAACTTCGGTGGCGACATAGAGATCCCCTTCCATATAGAGATCGCGATTGTCGATTAACTTGATCAGAGCGTTACTGGCCAAAGTATCAAATTCTACTTTTCGGCCGGGTTTGGCAGGCATTATCAGATCAGGCGCATCTTTGCCCAGGATGGGGCCGGCTGGCATCCTTTCAATACACTGTCTGAGGATATTATTGGATTGCCTGAATTCTTCCATGCGACAGCGATATCTGGCGTAGGTGTCGCCGGTCTCACCGACAGGGACTTCAAAGTCCATCTGGTCATAGGCGGCATAGGGTATATGCTTGCGAATATCATAATCGACACCGGAGCCGCGAAGCGAGGGCCCGGTCAGACAGAGATCAACTGCTTTGTCAGCTGAAACCGGGCCAATTCCAATAGTCCGCTTGAGCCAGATGCGATTGGTGTCGATCAAGGTTTCATACTCGGCAAGATGACCAGGAAACTCATCCACGAAGCGTTGCAACTTCCTCATGATGGCATGGGTGACATCCTGCCTGACACCGCCCAGGCGGGTATAGGTATTGGTCAATCTGGCCCCGCAGAGCTCGGCAAAAAGTTCGAGTAGAACTTCCCGTTCTCGGAAACAATAGAGGAAAACGGTCATGGCCCCAATATCGAGGGCATGGGTGGCCAGCCACAGGAGGTGACTGCTGATCCGTGCCATCTCACAGACCATGACCCGGATGAATTGGGCCCGTGTGGGTACTTCGATAGCCAGCAGTTTTTCCACTGCTACGCAGTAGCCGACATTATTGGCCATGGCCGCGATATAATCGAGACGGTCTGTAAGGACTATATTCTGGGCATAGGTTCGATGTTCAGCCAGCTTTTCAAAACCCCGATGCAGATAACCGACCTGGGGATCGCAACTGTCAATGGTCTCGCCATCAAGCTCGAGATCGACCCGCAATACCCCATGGGTGGCTGGATGCTGGGGGCCAAGCTTCAGCCGGTATTTATCATCAGCACCATCAGCAACCTGTACATCAACCGTTGTCGTCTTGGTCATTACATGCTGTTCCTTATGCATTTGGAAATAGCACCTAACAAAAGCGGCTAGGTGTCTATGGCCAATATTAGTCAAACCCTAAAATTCAAATTGTTTCAACTGAGCTGCCTTTTCCTTTAATTGCTCAAATCCGCTCCACTCTTGATCACCCTTTAAGGCATAATCCTTACGCAGGGGATGACCCTCCCAGTCCTCAGGGGTTAATATCCTTTTGAGGTTGGGATGATTGTTAAAGACAAGGCCGAACAGATCATAGGCTTCCCGTTCCAGCCAGTTAGCCCCGGTCCAGAGCGTACTGATGGAATCAATCGAGGGATCCGCCTCCGGCACCTGAGCCTTTAAACGCAGGAGAGTGCGGTTCTCAATGGAGTAGAGCTGGTAGACCACTTCAAAGCGCTCAAGAAAATGAGCTTTTCGGTGCAGATTATCCACTCCGCACAGACAGTTGAGATGATTCATCTTATGATCCGTTTTGAGAAATCGCACCATCTCAACAATGGGAGTTCTGGCCACAGAGGTAGTAACCTGGCCCCTGTGTTCAGTTATTCCCAAGATGGAATTCGGAAATTTTTCCTGCAGCTGTGCTGCTATGCGAATTGGCTCCATCGCCCTTGCTCCTGCATAATTTTTTCCTGTAATTTCATTAGCCCTTCCAATAAGGCTTCAGGCCTGGGAGGACATCCGGGAATATAAACGTCAACGGGCAGGAACTCATCCGCCCCCTGGACCACGGCATAAGTGTCGAAGAGGCCACCGGTACAGGCGCAGGACCCCATGGCAATCACATAGCGGGGTTCCGGCATCTGATCGTAGACCCTGCGGACGATAGGAGCCATTTTTTTGGTAATGGTTCCGGCCAGGATTAAACAGTCCGCCTGGCGAGGGCTGGCTCTGAAAATGATGCCGAAGCGATCAAGATCATTGGTTGAGGCCCCTGCCGCCATCATTTCAATGGCGCAGCAGGCCAAGCCAAAGGTGGCCGGCCATATGGAGCCGGCCCGTCCCCAGTTGATCAGTTTGTTGAGAGGGGCCACAAAGGCGCTGGCCCCGGGAATAAATTTGATTCCTTCCTCAATCTGGACAAGATTATTGGTTATTTTTCCCATTGAAATGCCCCCTTTTTCCACCCGTAACCATAGCCGACAAGAAGAAGAAAAATAAAAATGAACATTTCAATAAGAGCAAACATTCCCAATTTGTCGTAAACCAGCGCCCACGAGTAGAGATAGATGGCCTCAACCTCCAGCACGATAAATAAGATGGCAATCTGATAGAATTTGACGGAGAAGCGCATCCGCGGTTCTGCCGTCGGCGGATTGCCCGATTCATAGGCCACCAGTTTTTCAAAATAAGGGCGCTTCATGCGAAAGAAGCTACCCACCCAGAGAGTTATCGCGCCAAAACCAATACCAAACACGATAAAAAGCAGGATTCCCAGGTATTCCGAAGGTAGATAGTAACCAGCCATCTTGTCCTCCTTATCCCTTTTGGCTCAAAATACGTTCAGCAAATTCTTGGCGTTTTTTATCCGAGGCCTGTTCCGGACTACCGAAATTGAGACAGCCGGTGGTGCATTTGGTTATACAGGCAGGCTCCATGCCCTCGTCAATCCGGTCCATGCAGAGATTGCATTTGCCGACCTTGCCGCTGCCGGCATCCCACTGGGGGACACCCCAGGGACAGGCAGTCATGCAGGCCTTGCAACCGACACAGAGGGCTTCTTCGATAAAGACAATGCCATCTGTGGGCCGGCGCTGCATGGCACCGGTGGGACAGACATCTACACACCACGGTTTTTCACAGTGGAAACAGGACATATAGACAAAATCAAGCTGCGGCAGATTATTTTTCATCTTCGGACCTACCTCTATCATTTTACAGAAGTAGGAGCCTTGACCCGATTTGTTCTTGGTTTTACAATGGACTTCGCAGGCTTTACAGCCAATGCATTGTTCCACATCCTGGGTTACAATATATTTACTCATCTTTTAATCCTCCTTAAACGGACCGTGTAACGGTCACAAAACTTTCATTCAGGGCCAGGCCACCGCCTGCTTGGTCCCAGCCTTGCAGCTTACCTTTCATGAAATCCTGATCGGCCAGGCCCTTGCCATATGCTCTGGTCAGCAGTGGAATTTTTATGCCGAAGCCATGCAGCATAAAAACGGCTCCTGGATGAATGAAATCAGTTACATAGGCTTCAATGGTGCCTTTGGTATCTCCATTGGCAAGTTCAACCATATCACCATTGGCGATGCCCATTTTTTTGGCCTCAGCCGTGTTGATCCACAATTTATTGGCCCCGAGAAGCTGGGAGAGGATCGGGTTATTGGTTGATTGTCCATGGGCCTGATAGCCTTTACGGCCAAAGAGGAGGCGGTAGCTGCCTTCCGGTGGCTCGACCGGGCTTTCATAAGGTTTGAATGATAAAATGCCCTTGCCTTCCCAGGCAGGGTTAACAAATTCAATCTTACCGGATTTGGTGCCAAATTTGATATTGTCCGGCTGGCAGCCGATGGGAGCAGCGCAGAGTTTGACAAAACCCTTGGCATCAAAATCTTCGATCTTGACCTTGGTGTTCTGCAGCTGATAATTCCAGATATCTTCAATGGTCTCATAAGGGAAGAATTCACCTTTACCAAGGCGTTTGGCCAGATCAACATAGATCTGCCAGCCCGGCTTGGAGTCATAAAAAGGTTCAATGCATTTTCTTCTCATGCTGAAGCCCGGTTTCGGGCCTTTGTCGGTGCGCAGGATGGTGTCTCTCTCCAGATAAGTTGATTCCGGCAGGATGACATCAGAAAACCAGGCTGTTTCGCTGTAATTGACATCAATTGTCACCAGCAGATCCAGTTTATTGAGGATTCGTTTTTGCTCCTCCGGGTCGGGCATGGCAATGAGCGGATTGTGGCGATGGGCTATGTAGGCCTTCACCGGATATGGTTCACCGGTATCTATAGCCTGATAGGCCAGTTGCAGCATGCCGTCACCCGCATCAAAGTGGCTGTAGGTGGTATCGCAGCTATCGCATCGAGGCTCTTTGATTGCCGGTATGTCGGCGGCCAGACTCTTCAGACCACCGGAACCGGCATCTTTGGGAGTCTTGGGGTAGATCAGGCCGCCGGTCACCTCGATGTTGCCCATGAGGGCATTAAGGATGTTGAGCATCCGGCTGGCGTAAAAAGAATCACGATAGCGGGAAAGAAGCCAGCCGATATGGAAGATGACCTTAGGTCGGTCCTTGTTGACCTCGTGACAGAAGGCCTTGATCTCTTCAGCTGGAATTGAGGTTTCAGCTTCTGCCCATTCCGGGGTGTAGGGTTTCAGAAAATTCTGCAGCTCAGAAAAGCCGGTGGCCCATTTAAAGACAAAGTCCTCATCATAGAGTTTATTATTGACGATGTAATTGGTGATGCCGAGCAGGAGGGCATAATCGGTACCCGGTTTAATCCGCCAGTATCTGGTCGCCTTGCCGGCGGTATTGGTCACGCGCGGATCGACATAAGTAACATGGGCACCGTTCTTGACGGCCTCCATGAAACTTTTTACCTCCTTGACCTTAAAGGACTCAGTTATGTTGCGGCCAAAGAGAATAATATTTTTGGCGTTTTTTAAATCATAGGCACAATCGGTCCGTCCCATCCCGAAAACAGACTTGGAGGCATGATTGGCATTGCGCCCGCAAGTGCAGTCATGATTGATATAATTGGGTGAGCCGATAGCCTTCAGGAAGGCCTTGCGTAGATCAGCAAAAGGACCGCCCCGATCGGTGAGCATGATGGACTTGGCCCCGTGTTGCTCAATTACGGTCTTCAGCTTATCGGTAATATAGTCGTAGGCCTCATCCCAGGAGACGTTTCTCCACTCTCCGCTTCCCCGTTCTCCCACCCGAATCATCGGAGATTGAGGCCGTTCATTGTCGTATTGAAAGGCGATGGAAGCACCACCCTTGGCACAGAGAGAGGTACCCATTCCACTGTCATGGCTGTTGCCTTCGACCCATACGACTTTACCATTCTCCACCTCAACTCTGACCGGACAACGCACGGCGCACATGCCGCAGATAGAGTATACAGATTTTTTCATTGAATTTACCTCCAGTGGTTCTTTTGTGATTTTTAACCTGGCAGAACGTCTGGCATTATACTGCAGGTTGCGTATCGTTTGTTTGGACAAAATGCCGATCCGATTAATACTGGTTTATCGTTGGTTGAGGTGAGCCAGAATATTGGGAGACCTTGCTGCCAATTACCACTCACTACTCACTACTCACTAAACATTGATACTGCTTTTCTTGTTCTTGCCTGTCAATACCTTCTCCACCTTCTCTTCCAGCTCATCCCGATCAATGGGTTTGACACAGTATTCGTCGGCGCCAAGACTGATGGCCTCACGGGCTGTTTCCACAGTCGGGTAGCCGGTGAGCATGATGGCCCGTAGTGCCGGATTTTCGGCCTTAAGAAGCGCCAGCACCTCGATGCCGTTCATCTTTCTCAGTTTGATGTCAAGGATGGCCAGATCAACTTTATTGGCCTTGGCATAGGCAATGGCCTCGTCCTCTTCGGTAAAGGTGTGCACATTATGCCCCTTTTTGGTAAAAATCTTGCCAATGAGCACGGCTGCGTCCTGTACATCATCCAATACTAATATCTCCACCATGATAACCACCTCCAGCTTTCTTGCCTGTTTAGCCATCTTCGTGATGACTTCTTCAATTATAAAAATCTATTCACGGACACTGGCCGTCTCAACCAGTGCGGCCGGGAGCCTGAGGTGAAACGCTGTCCCTTGAAGGGTCTCTTCATGGTCTCTGCTGACAACCGGACTTTCCACCTCTATCCGTCCGCCATGATCCTGAATGATCCCGTAGGAAACCGAAAGGCCCAGACCCGTGCCCTTGCCCACGCATTTGGTGGTAAAGTATGGATCAAAAATCCGGGCCCGGATCTTGTCCGGGATGCCATGGCCGTTGTCCTGGACGGTGGCCACCACTTCCCGGATCTCAGGGTCATAGCGGGTAATCAAGGTTAGATCGCCTGATCCATTTTGCTCCATGGCATGATGGGCATTGTTGATCAGATTGACAAAGACCTGCCGTAGTCGTTCGGTGTCGCCGACAACAGGGGGCAGATCCTGGGCGAAATCGTGATGCACATTGATATGATCCATTTGCAGGGAGTGTTGGGTTACGGCAATCACATCCTGCAGGATCTCATTAATGGAGATATCTTCCCGGACGCTTTCTGATTGTCGGGAAAACTTGAGGAGATCGGCGACGATTTTACGGCAGACCTTGGTCTGCCGCTCAATGATGGCCAAACACTCCCCCTCTTCACTCTCCGGTGAGAAATTATCCATCATCAACTGCGCGTACCCAAGGATGACCCCCAGCGGGGTATTGATCTCATGGGCCACGCCGGCTGCCATCTGGCCCACTGAGGCCATTTTTTCACTGGCTGCCAGTTGTTCCATCATGGTCTTGATCCGGGTCAGGTCCTTGACAATACCGTCACAGCCGCTCAGTTGGTGGTTCTCATCGTAAACGGCAGTAGCCGATAAAAGAACTGAAATGCCGCTTCCGTCCGCCTTGGCAAATTCCACCTTCAGATCCTCGACAAAGCCCTGAGCGAGCAGAGTTTGATAATAGTTGTCCAGATCGGTTTCGTTTTTGAAGATCTCCATGAGATGCAGAGCCGGGGCCCCCTGAGCCGGATAGCCAAGCATCTCAAAACCGGCACTGTTCAAGGTCAGAAGCTGGTTGCTGGCATCACTGAAGTAGACCATATCCTTGGAGTTGTTAAAGAGATTGCGGAATTTTTTTTCTGAGGCTGAGAGTTCAAGGGTTCTTGCCGCAACCATCTCTTCCAGGTGCAGATTCATCTCCTGCCGCTGGTCTGCCGCTGTTTCCAGTTGATCGTAGGCCTCTTTCAGGCTCCTGGTCTTTTTGTTGATCGCCTGGTAGCCCTCAATGCCTTTATGGTAATAAAGGGTGACTGCTGCCAGTGAGATCATGAGCAGGGTGTTGGTGCCACCGGAGATGGGGTCGAGGGTTTGCCAAAGCTCCTGATTGCCGGTAAAGATCAGGATATGTTTGAGGATGTGGCCGATAGCCCGGGAGATGGCAAAGGCGGCAAGGGTGAGACAAAAGTAAAAGAGGAAGCCCCAGAGGAAATTTTCCGGTTGTCTTCTGGAGAGCAGCCAGGCATAGCGCAGGGAAAGAAATGAAAAAACGATGATAAGCAGTGAGCCTGTTATGTCGGTGACAATGGAGAGAGACAAGGGGAGGGTGTTCATTTTTTTCCCTCCTTGTCGTCAGAGCTGTGATAGAGGGAACGCAGACTCAGGAAGAGGAAAATGAGGGCCGGCAGGCTGAGCAGGTGGTCGAGAGTGGCGCAGAAATAGATCAGTTTGATGGTGGATATCGGCCCCATGATCTGTGATGAAAAGTATCCCGATGGACGCAGGATGTCGGAGTCGGCAATGTGAAATCCGAGCCAGTGGCCGGAAAAGGCCAGGAAGTTCCAGAGGATCATCAGGATGCAGAAGATCTGGAGATAGCGCCATCCCTTACCGGGAAAGGAGTTTCGGCCGATGTCCCAGAAAAGGTAGCCGAGGGCGGCCGCAAAAAAGAGATGGGCCAGCTGGTGGACGTAAATGCCCTCCGGTGATCCGTGGGATTGGAGCGCCCAGGCCTGATCCGGAAGAAGCAGTAATGCCATTGGCAGAATCAGGGCGAGTGGCGTCAATTTCTTGAATAGGGTCATAGGACTCTGGAGCATTTGCATGCTGCCGTGGCGAAGTTTGTGAAGGTCAATCTGCTTGCTGTGACTGTAGTATGCACATTAAGCGCCAGAAAGGAGAAGAAGGGGGGGAAATAGAAGATATTCTTTGATCTAAGGTTGTTAGGTAATACTTAAGGCAGAGGAAGCCATGGGCCTATGCGGCACTTGTCCACACATCCGCCTCCAGGGACTGCAACAAAAAAGAGACAGTGAAACATTCCGGTGTCACTCCTTTCCTTGTGCCGCCCGCTCAGAGGGTATGGGGTGTACGTGTACGGATGAGGCCATCATCAGAGTGTTCTGAAGGTGTCGGCATCGATGTCATAGCGGCGCATCAGTCGTTGAAAGGCCTGTCGCTCCATGTCGCTGGCCTTGGCAGCGGCAGTGACATTGCCCTTGGATCCCGTCAGGCAGTGACGCAGGTAGGCGCTGGTGAAAGGGCCAATAACCTTTTCCTTGGCCTGTCGATAGGGAAGATTGTAGACACAGGCGGCAACATGGTCGTGCGTCTCCAGGGCCTGGCCGTTATCCTCAGAACTGGTCAGCTCATGCGGGGTGATCTTGCGGTTGTCAGAGAGAAGGACCGCCCGGTTGATGATATTCTGCAGTTGCCTGACATTTCCCTTCCATGGCCTGCGCATCAGACATTGCAGGGCCTCAGGGGTGAATTCCATGCCTTCACGATCATATTCCTGGGAATATTTGATCAGAAAATGCTGGGCCAGCAGGGGAATATCCTCCTTGATCTCCATCAGGGTGGGCAGGGTGACGGTCATCACGTTCAGACGGTAGAAAAGATCTTCCCGAAATTCGCTCCTGGCCATCTTGGCCTCAAGATCCTGATTGGTGGCGGCCAGCACCCTGACATCGACCTTTATGGTTTTTGTCTGTCCCAGGGGCTGAATCTCTTTTTCCTGCAATACCCGCAGGAGCTTCGTCTGTAATGCCAAAGGGAGATCCGCAATTTCATCAAGGAAGATGGTGGAGCCGTCCGCTTCAAGAAAGAGGCCTGTCTTGTCACGATCGGCGCCGGTGAAGGCCCCCTTGCAATAGCCAAAGAGCTCGCTTTCCAGGATGTTTTCGGGAAGGGCCGGGCAGTTGACCGTGATCATCTTTTTTTTTGCCCGCTTGCTCATGGCATGGATGGTGCGGGCGGCCACCTCCTTGCCGGTGCCCGATTCTCCGCGGATGAGCACCGTGGCATCACTTTGTCCCAGGCGTGAGAGGAGGTCAATGGTCCGTCGTAACGGCGGCGAATGACCTATAAATCCGCTCAGTTTGTTCTCGCTTGTCAAGCGCTGCTGGAGTTGCTGATTTTCCCGCAGCAGGTAGGTCCGTTCAAGGGCGCGCCTGACCACCCGGCTGATCTTGTCGTTGTCAAAAGGTTTTTCGAAAAAATCATAGGCGCCGTCCTTCAGGGCCTGAACGGCTCGTTCAATGGTCGCATAGCCGGTCATGATAATGGTGCTGATGGTGGGGTCAATGGCGTTGATAGCCTCCAGGAGCTTCAGACCATCCATGTCAGGCATGATGATGTCGGTGAGAACGACATCCGGCGCCCAGCTTTTAACAAGCTCGACGGCCTCGAGGCTTGATGTGGTCAAGCTGACATCGCAGCCGCACTTTTTTGACAGGACTTTTTTTAAGAGATCAAGCAGGTCCTGCTCATCATCGACAATCAGTAGACGTTTTTCTTCTTGTTGCTGTTGCATCGTTGTTTTTTATCCTTATGAATCCTTGATCATGGCCTGAAAGTATTGCTGGACAAAGCGCCCGGAGACGCTGTCAAAGATGGAAAATCGAAGGGTGCCGGCCGGAGGAAATTCGCCGGTCAGGGCGAGAAAAATGGTACGGGAACTGTTCACAATCGCTTCTTTCAGCCTCTCTCGCGCCTGACTGTCCAGGCCGCAACGGCATCTCAGTGGTCGATTGGCGTGAAGAATACAGCTCTGATTCACAAGGAGCGGGCAGGAAAGGGTCCGGCTGCTACTCATGTTCCGGGCAGCGACCTCCAGGCTGCTGCCTTCAGCCTGCTGCGTCTTCTTGAGCAGACAGGAGGTCTCACCAGCCCGTTCCGTGGCAGCAAGGCGTTGCTCACGGTTTAATTGCCGATTCAGGGTATGACTTATATGCACGGCCTCTATCAGTTCCATGTCAAAATAGGCATGACAGCAGCTGTCCGTATCCAGGGCGAGGGGGTCGATGCCGGCGGCAAGGGCCAGTTCTCCCGCCTCCTGCAGAAGAGCACCATATTCGCGCAGAAAGGGCAGCAGGTCAACGGTTTCCTTCTCGTCAATACTTGGCGGACGTGCACTCAATTGCCCTTGCTGTTTACCATACTTGCGCAGCAGCTGCCATTGGCTGTAGCTGCCGGGAGTGACCCTGGCGCTCTTCAGCCTTTTCTCGGTGAGTTTCAGTCCGAGTCCGCGCCTGAGCAGATAGGCGGAGACAAAGGTGCCGGTGCGGCCCAGGCCATGCCGGCAGTGAATGAGGACTTTTTTCTTCAGATAGAGGGCCTCGTCCAGCCATTGCAGCGCTGCTTCCATCAGCTCCATATCCGGGGCGCATTCGTCAGGTATCGGCAGATAGTAGACCTCAAAACCTGACTGTTCCTCAATCTGGTGCAGGTCGCAGAACTCGCCGCATAGATTGACAATGGCGTCAATCCCCTCTTCTCTGATGGCGTCAAGATCATCATAGGACATGGGGGCGGAGCCGGCAGCCAGTTGGCTGGTGATCCAGGTTACGGTATAGGGCATGGAATGAAGTTTATGGTCAAAAGTTGAAAAAATTATTCCCTTGTTTCAGCGACAAAATTCTGCACGTACTGTTGCACCTCCTGCTGGTCATGGAGGACCATATCCATCAACTTGGTGGCGCCGAGCAGTCGGCCGAGTGTGACTAACTGATCCTTCATCTCCGGGATTGCAAGCGCCGAAATCCTGGCGTCGAGCAGATCACCCCGGGTCTCCACCTGGAAACCTGCCTGTTTGAGCAGGGTTGAGATAAAATCAAGGCGCAGCAGTCGGCCTGAAAAATCGGCCCCGCCACCGGCAAAACGGAACTGGCAATAGTTGTTGGAACTGTCTTTGCCGCAGAGGGCATCGACCAGGGTAAAATGATAGCCAAAACGCATGATCAGATTGACATAATCGGCCCCCAGCACGGCATAGCTGGCAAAGTCGGGAGAATCCGTACTGGCGATCCCGTCGGCCATGGCCATCTCGCCAAAGTGTTTCCAGTCAAAATGGGCCCTCTCCTGCCACTGCACAGACGGGTGGGTGAGTCCCGTCCACAGGGCCAGAAAAGGGGTTGAAGAGATCTGCTCCACTCGAAGTTCCTCTTCCTGCGCTGCTGAGGGCACGAGGCCGCCACCCACGTCTACAACAAAGATATCAAAGGGCAGATCTGAAAGCAATTTTTTCCGATTGCGGGATCTGTTTCCCAGACGATCGCCCAGGGAAAACATGGTTCTGACCGCCTGCTCATGGGTAAAGCGGATAATGTCATGGAGGGAGCGGCATGACTCGGGGGTAAACCCTCTGGCCTTTGGATCAACCAGATGCAGGGGGGTGATGATGTCAAGGAGCTTGCGCATTTTCCGGAAAAAGGGGAGTCGTTTCTGCGTTTCATGGAGGGGAACAGTTGCAAGACGGGTCAAGAGATCGCCCTGGTAAACCACCTTTTCTTCTGCCGACATCGTTAT
>JANZPQ010000078.1:0-6273 GCA_038040945.1 Desulfobulbaceae bacterium
TCTTCCTCATGCACCGGGAAGATATCAATGACATCGCCCCGCACCCGGAAGGTACCGCGATGGAAAGAGATATCATTGCGCTCATAAAGCATGAAGACCAGACGGCGTTGCACCTGCTCCATGGCGTACTCCTCGTCCCGGCGCAGGAAGAGATGCATATTCTTGTATTCTTCTGGCGAGCCCAGACCATAGATACAGGAGACCGAGGCCACGATCAGCACATCGCGACGGGTGAGCAGGGAACGGGTGGCCGAATGACGCATCATGTCTATGGCGTCGTTAATGGCGGAATCTTTCTCAATAAAGGTGTCGGAGGTGGGGATATAGGCTTCGGGCTGGTAATAATCGTAATAAGAGACAAAATATTCCACCGCATTATGGGGAAAAAGCTCCTTGAACTCGGAGAACAGCTGGGCGGCCAGGGTCTTATTCGGGGCAATGACCAGAGTGGGCCGCTGCATTTTTTCCACAACGCTGGCCATGGTGAAGGTCTTGCCCGAACCGGTCACCCCTAGCAGTAACTGGCTGCGCGCGCCGCTTGCCAGACCGCGCACCAGGGTTTCGATAGCCTGCGGCTGATCCCCTGAGGCAGAAAAGGCGGTTACAAGTTCAAAGGGTTGATCCATATCCAGACAATACTTTTAAGTTTCAAGTTTTAAGTGTTAAGTGTTATGATACCATTCAGAATTTCTCCGTGATCGGTTCATTGTCTGTAAATATTGCAAATCATAAACATTAAACCTCTAATTCTCAAGTAATGAATCGTTTTCCATACCTCCCCCCATTGCCACTGCTGCTCTACAGCTACCTGGCCGACGAGATCCTGGCCCCGTTTTTCGCCAGTTTTCTCATCTTGAATTCGGTTTTCTTTCTGGTCAAACTGATCCCCTTCCTCAATGTGGTTCTTGAGCTTAACATCGGTTTTGCCGATTTTCTCCGCCTTTTTTCCTACCTCTTCCCCAACATGTTTCTCTACTCCATGCCCATGGCCGCCATGATGGGCATGATCATTGCCTTCAGCCGGCTGGCGAGCGATGCCGAAATCCTGGCCTTCAAGGCTAATGGCATCAGCATCTATACCATGCTCCCCCCGGTTATCTTGGTTTCCATAGCCATCGCAGGTATTACCGGATACTTCTCGATCAAACTCATCCCTGCCGGTGAGATAGCCATGAAGCAGCTCTTGTTTCAACTGGCCAAGGAAAAGATAGACCAGGGGATCAAGGAGAACGCCTTCACTGAGGCCCTGGGCGATGTCGTGGTCTATGTACAGTCCATCGACAAGACCACTGGTCAATGGCAGAATGTCTGGGTTTCCGACATGCGGGACCAGACCGTCCCTTCCATCACCATGGCGAAATCAGGGGCCATGGTTGGCGACACCCAGAAAATGCAGGTCACGATCATCCTTGAAAACGGCAGCCTCAACCGCCCTGATGGCGCCTATACCCAGACAGTCACCTTTGACCGCTATCAGATCAACATTCCCCTGCACATTCCCAGCGTCATTGACGGCACTGATGTCACCCAACAATCGAGCAGCTCCATGACCATGGCACAGCTGCAACTGGCCGCCACCCAACTGGGCAGAGAAAGCAAACCGGGGCGCGACAAACTTGTTCACTATCACAAGCGACTGGTCCTGCCGGTTGGCTGCTTTATCCTGAGCCTGCTTGCCCTTCCCTTTGGGCTCCAGGCACGAGCCGGGAGAAGCGCCATTGGCATCCCCCTTGGGCTGGGGTGTTTTATCCTCTACTATGTACTCTTCACCGTTGGAAAAAACCTCGCGGAAGAGAGCTCGCTGCCAGTTGGGATTGCCATGTGGTCCCCCAATATCCTCTTCTTTATTGTTACGCTGATACTCCTGCGCCAGACAGCCAATGAGAAGCCTCTTCTCCCAACGACGATCTGCGATGGATGCGCTGCCTTTACCGACAAGACTCTCTCCCCTTTCATGGTAAAGATACGCGCAGCAGTTCACCTGCCTGCCAAAAAAATAAGGAAAAAACCAGCGCTCAACATGCATCACTATGAACAGAAAGCCGAGGAGCTTCTCGGTGTCGGCCACCTGGCTGCCGGGACTGTCCACGGAAACGTAAAAAGCATGGTCTGTCATTTCCCTGAATGCGAATCATACCTCTGCCTCGATTGCACCCTTGAGTTCAAGACTATGGAGATAGCCAGGCAGGCAGGTTTTACCCCCTGTGCTTTCTGCAAGGGTTTTCTGAAAAAGCAGAGTAAACAGTGAGCGAAGTGGCCGCAGACAAGAGGCCTCAGTAACAGCCTTCCATCTTCATGTCGGGTTCAGCCTTGACACTGAGATTCAGGCCATATAAGCTTAAAAAATAAGACTCTGCAGAAACGTGATCCTGCACGTATCTCCGTTAACCAATAATGGTTTAACACTCTTAAAGGTACTTTCCTCATGAATCATGAAACCTTTCTCTCAGACCTGGTCACCAGCCTGCCTGAGATCAATGGCGCTTTTCTCTTCAGTCCGCAGGCTGAAATAGTTGCCAGCCATATTGGCGATTCTATCAGTGATTTCAACCCACTGGCAATGGGGAAAAAAATAAGCGCCATTGCGGAAAAAGCCTCTGATCATCTGCATGATATCATTCATATACAGGTGACTTTTGATACCATGATCCTCTCCGGCCGCCTGCTCACCGACCAGAACTGGCTGTTCATCGTGCATGCCCCGGAACTGTCCAGCGGTATGATTCGGATGACGCTGCAACTGGCCTTGAACAACAGCTCCCAGGAAAGCGACGAGGGTACGCAGTCTGCGCCACAGACTGAAAAATCTGCTGCTGTCGAGCCGGCAGCCGACAGCCAGGAAGTAATTCCGGTCGACATCGACTCCCTGCTGACCCCGGGTGCGCCATTGTCCAAGCCGTTAAATGCCCTCCAGGATGCTCTTGCCAACTGTATCGGCCCGGCGGCAATTCCTGTTTTTCAAGAGGTCCTGACCGCCTGGTGCCAAGACCACACACCGGCCCTGAACACCCTGAAACACCTGATTCCTCTTCTAGACAAAGAGATTGAAGACAGCGAGGATATCAAGACCTTCCATGCCACTATAAAAGATCTCTTTCCCCAGGAGTAATATCATGGCCTCTGCTAAAGATTTTGCCCGCTTAGAACAGATCAATGGTGTTGCCCACTACCTCCTGGTGCGAGGTGACGGACAGGTCATCAGCCAGAACAGGGAAGATGCAGCAGGTCTTGGGCCAATCATCAGCTCCTGCGGCACACAGTGTGATGCCCTGAGCGCCGACATGGGCGGAAATCGCTATATTCACACCTGTATTGAACGGGAATCCGGCAACGACCTCCTGGTCTTCTCACTGGGGCGCTACTATCTTGGCATCGTGAAACACGCCGATGGCGAACGTCAGGAAATCATAGACAATGTGATCTACTTCCTTAAAAATCTCTCTTAAAGATCTCCTGAAAAAGGCAAGCCACGGGCAACATGACAATGAGACTTCCATATGCCAGTGAAATGCGGGAACTTGACCGGTGTGCTCTAGAAGAATATGACATTCCCGGGATTGTCCTTATGGAAAACGCCGGTCTGGGCACCACCTTGATGCTAGAAAGGGAGCTTGGTCCGGCGGCTGACACCTTTGCCCTCATCCTGATCGGCCCCGGAAATAATGGCGGCGACGGCCTGGTCATAGGCCGCCACCTGCACCAGCGTGGCTGTGAACCAGTCTTTATTTTTCTGGTTGCCCCGGAGAAACTGCAAGGGGATGCGGCCCGCAATGTGCAGATTGTTCAAAAGCTGGGCCTTCCACTCTACATCCTGGACTCAGAGGAACGCGTTCAGACACTGCCCGCCCTCTATCAGCAACTGCTTTCCCGAGGCAATCCCTGTTACGCCTTAATCGATGCGCTGTTTGGCACCGGACTGACAAGAGAGATCAATGGCCACATGGCGGAGCTGATCCAGCTCATCAATACAAAAGCATGGGGCGCCACGATTCCCAGGATCGCGGTTGATATCCCCTCCGGCCTGCACGCGGACACAGGCAGAATTCAGGGTGCCTGCATCCAGGCGGATCATACCGCCACTTACGGCTGCGCCAAGCCAGGACACCTGCTCCACCACGGCCCGGATCTCTGCGGCAGGCTGCATATTCTTGACATAGGCATCCCCCCTGCGGCGATCACCAGCCTTTCCATTCAACAGGAGGCCCTTACTGCTCAAGGCGTGGAGCTCTCGCTGGCCCGGATACAACGGAGGATGTCTTCCCACAAGGGCAGCCACGGCCACCTCCTGGTGCTGGCTGGTTCTATCGGCAAGACCGGGGCAGCCATCCTCAGTGTCAAAGGCGCCCTGCGCAGTGGATGCGGTCTGGTCAGCCTCTGTTGCCCCCAGGATCTCAACGCCATCTTCGAGAGCCAGCTTGTTGAGGCCATGACCATCCCCCTCCCTGCCTCACGGTCGGCAATAGGAATTGAGGATCTCACAACTATTGAAGAGCATCTGCAGGGCAAAAAGGCCATGGTCATCGGTCCAGGACTGGGCATGGCGGAATCGATGGCCCAACTTATTCTACACCTCTATCGTACGGTGCAAGTGCCCATGGTCATTGATGCCGATGGTCTCAATATTCTGGCACAAAATACAGATCAGCTCCAAGCCCCGCCTGGGCCCAGGATCTTCACTCCCCATCCCGGCGAGTTGGCCAGGATCCTGGGATGCTCCGTTGCTGAAATTCAGGACGACAGGATTGAGGCAGCCCGGTCCGCCCGGCTGCTCTTTGATCAGGGAGGCGGCCAGTGTACCGTCATCCTCAAAGGCGCAGGCACCGTTATCGTCTCAGAAGACGGCAAGGCCTGGGTCAACACCAGCGGTAACCCCGGAATGGCAACAGGAGGGATGGGAGATGTGCTCAGCGGGATCATCGGGGCCATGATCTGTCAGGGACTTTGCCCGCAAGAGGCCGCCCGTACTGCTGTTTATCTGCATGGCAGGGCAGGAGATACGTTAGAGAAGACGATTGGCACAGGTTACACAGCAACTGAGCTTGCCGACACATTGCCCCAGATCATCAAAAATCTGAGTAATTAAAATCAACAAGGAGTTTTTTCATGCTAACAGCCCGTGATATCATGACCCGTGACATCATTACCGTAACAGAGGAATCAACAATCAAGGAACTGGCCAGGATTCTGACCAGCAATCACATAAGCGGCGTGCCTGTCATCAATGACAACGGCAAGCTTGTCGGTGTGGTGACCCAGAGTGATCTGATTTTTCAGTCCAAAAAAGTCCACATCCCCACCGTTATCACCATCCTTGACTCCGTTTTTTACCTTGAGAATCCGGATAAGATGGGCGAAGAGATGAAAAAGATGGCCGGCATCAAGGTGAAAGACATCCTGACCTCTTCCCCGGTCACCGTGACCGAGGAGACCCCCCTCGACGAAATCGCCACCATCATGTCAGAAAAGAATTTTCACACCCTGCCGGTTGTCAACAAGGATACCTTGGTGGGAGTCATCGGCAAAAAAGATATCATCAGAACCCTGATCGATTAGGTGCTGTTGCTAAGCAAGCAAGGTTTTTTTCTTGCTTGCTTAGCTTACGGCACATTATGCCGCTTCTAAGAAACAGCCAATCTTGTCCGGCTGTTTCTTGGAGTGGCGTCTGGCAGATAACGTACAAGGTAAATTTGGTCACGCCAGCCGCAGCAAGGCATTAACAATGGCCACAGCGACAGGACTGCCACCCTTGCGGCCAAGGGCGGTTATAAAGGGATAGCTTTTTTGCGAAAGAAGCTCTTTGGACTCGGCGGCATTGACAAAGCCCACCGGGACCCCTATCACCAGATCGGGGCTGATTGTTCCCGCCTCAATGAGCTCCATCACCGCCAGCAGGGCGGTGGGAGCATTACCGATGGCGACAATTCCCACATTGTCCTCAGCCGCCAGGGCCAGGGCCGTCTCCGAGCGGGTAAGTCCCAGGCGACTGGCCCGCTCAGCAACCTCTACCTCGCCCACACGGCAGATCACCTGTCCGCCGAATTTTCCCAGATACGAACGACTAATCCCGGCGGCTGCCATATTCACGTCGGTCAGCACATTCTTGCCAGCCCGGATCGCGGCAAGCCCGGCTCCAATGGCCTGCTTGTGAAAACACAGGTTCGCCGCAAAGCCAAAATCCCCGGTGGCATGGAT
The DNA here is from genome assembly GCA_038040945.1 of Desulfobulbaceae bacterium. Lineage (GTDB taxonomy): Bacteria > Desulfobacterota > Desulfobulbia > Desulfobulbales > Desulfocapsaceae > UBA2270. Next base: position 6,193 of record JANZPQ010000078.1, read on the forward strand.
GACCCGGCGCATGACGGCAAACTCCTCACCTGGATAGTCGCTTGACAGGCAGCCGGTTTGCTCTGCAAACTCACGTTCAAT
>JANZPQ010000079.1:0-10567 GCA_038040945.1 Desulfobulbaceae bacterium
TCCGAAGGGATCAATAACAAAATCAAGAGATTGAAGAGAATGGCCTACGGTTACAAGGACGTAGGCTATTCTCTCCTTAAGATCCATCAACATTGCGGCTTGCTTAGCCCGAGACTTTCAACTTAAATACGAATGAACCAAGATTTCTCACTTCGTTCGAAATGACAAAGCTTCGTTTCGAAATGAACAGATAAAAGACGTTTGCAAGAGCCTCACCCATCAAGCATCACGTGAGCAACCGTTTCCGCCGCCTGGATTCCGTTTCCAGATCAGGGAGAAAAATGGCCAGGAGGCCGATTGCCGGCAGAAACGAACACACTTGATACACATAGGAAAGACTCGTCATGTCGGCAAGATGGCCGAGAAGTGCGGCGCCGATCCCGGCCATGCCAAAGGCAAAACCAAAAGACATCCCGGACACAGTACCAACCCGGTCCGGCAGAAGCTCCTGGGCATAAACCACGATTGCCGGAAAGGCGGAGGCAAAAATCATCCCGATCGGCACACTGAGCACACCGGTCCAGAAGAGATTGACATAGGGCAGGGCGAGGGTAAAAGGAAGCACTCCCAGAATCGAGACCCAGATCACCACCTTGCGACCATAACGATCTCCAAGTGGACCGCCGCTGATAGTGCCGACGGACACTGCACCATAGAAGACAAAGAGATGCAGCTGGGCGCTCTGCACCGGGAGATGAAACTTGGCCATCAGATAAAAGATATAGTAGCTGCCCATGCTGGCCATATAGAAAAACTTGGAAAACAACAAGGCCAGAAGTACTGCCAGGGCCAGGGCCACCTTGGTGCGGGGTAGCAATGGCTGGGACACATTCAGGGTTGCCGGTGACTTCAGTCGCATCAGCCCCTGCCCTTTGTACCAGTGGCCGACCTTGATCAGGAGATAGATTCCCAGCAGGGCGGCGAGGGAAAACCAGGCCACACTTGCCTGGCCATTCCTGAGCACGATGAGCGCAGCCAACAGTGGACCAAGCGCCGATCCGGCATTGCCCCCCACCTGAAACAGAGACTGCGCCAAGCCATGCCGCCCTCCAGAGGCCATACGCGCCACACGGGACGATTCCGGATGAAAGACCGACGAACCAGTCCCCACCAGGGCCGCTGCCAGTAACAGAGCCTGAAAGTTTCCAGCCTGGGAAAAAAGTACCAGCCCCAGCAGGGTCAGGCCCATACCCATGGCCAGGGAATAGGGCCGCGGGTTACGATCAATATAAAAACCGACCATGGGCTGGAGGATCGAAGCCGTGCCTTGAAAGGTGAGGGTGATCATGCCGATCTGGGCAAAGCTCAAGCCATAATTGGACTGGAGCAGCGGATAGATAGCCGACAACAGGGTCTGCATCATGTCGTTCAGCAGATGGCAGACACTGATAATAACAAGGATGGTGAACGCTGTTTTCTCAGCTGGCGCCTGCGTGTTGATAGGGGTCGAACTCACGGGGATTTCCATGATAGCGGCAGAAAGGATTCTCCTCTCGAGGCCGCATCAAGAGGAAAGCAAAGGAATCATTGCTTTTGCAACTTATCAATAAGGTCTCTGGCCCAGAAAATTACCGGGAGGATCATAGTTACAGACCACGATCAGATTGCCCCGGCACACCCCGGTCCCGCAGCCGATCTTCCCGGTATTACGCCAGACCATCTGGGTGTAATGACCAACATTGGCAAAACGAGAGCCTTGAATTGCCTCTCCCCGATAGTTGGCTTTTTCTTTTGCCCAGGCCATGACCGCATCCGCTGTTCCATAATGACTGGCGGTACCGATAAAGAGATTCTCGCCATATTCCTGACGCCACTTACCGGAGCGGGGGCGATGTTCCATCCTGCCCTTGACGGAGGCAAGATGATCAGCCCATTGCTGAGCGTAAGCAGCCAGCTCCCCTGACCAGCGGAGAGGACCAACGCCGACCTCTGCCCGGATCTGGTTGTGCAGGGAAACAATCTTACCGGCCTCATTCTGGGAAAGACGAGATCCTGAAGAAACACTACGCAGAGAACTTCTATCTGCGCCGGCATGCAGAGGGGTCGCCTGCAGGAGAAGCCCTCCCACAAGGATCATGGATAAACAATATAAATATTTCATATCTGCACGGACTCCAAACTCTTTTTTTCTTCGACAATCAAACAGTTTTCTCTTTTTTTCAGTTTACTCGCGCTCCTGACAAGGCCGCAACAGAAAGCTATTTCCAGCAAGACAAGTTGTCACATTACAATCTTTATAATGGCAAAACCACCAATAAGCAGAGCCACAAAAATCACGCAGAGGATATTGAAATAGCGGTCAATAAAATGCATTGCCTTTTTGCCCCATTTTTTCAAGAGCCAGGCGACAATAAAAAAACGGGTTGCCCTGGCGGCAATTGAGGCAAGGATAAAAACAAATACATTCACCTTGGCTACCCCGGCCGTGATAGTAACCAATTTATAAGGCAGAGGGGTAAGCCCGAAGATATAGACAATCCAGGCATTCCATTTATCATATACCTGAAAAAGATATTCTCCTCCAAGACCGGTTCCAAAGGTTGTAAGGAAATAGGAGGGCAGGGCAATATCATTTCGGCCATCAACCAGCACCAGCTGCACATGCACCACATTCTCCACAATCCATCTGCCCATGGTTTCCCAGGCAAAAACACCAATACCATATCCTGCCAGGCCGCCAAGAACCGAAGCAATTGTACAATAAAGGGCTATCCGCCACCATCTGGTGGGTGCGGCCAGAACCATGGGGATAAGCAGGATATCAGGAGGCAAGGGAAAAAAACTACTTTCGGCAAACGAAATACATATAAGCGCCGGGAGAGCATAGGGTGTGTACGCCCAATGCAAAGTCCAGTAATAGATCCAACGATGAATATGCCAGAGGGAGGATGGGCGCTTTAAGGCTTCATCATCACTCATAGCCACACCCGCGCTCAGCCTGCCGGATGACCATTCCCACAGCTCTCCTCGTCTCACAACTCATGATGCCCTCTCTCCTCGAACGACCTTTCCATGGCACTTGCCCCTCTCATCTCGCGCCCCTTGCTGAATAGGCGAAGACAAGTTTGTTCTCCTGCAGATCCACCCGGGCCTCACCTCCCCGGGTCAGGGCGCCGAAGAGGATCTCGTCGGTGAGCACATCGCCAATCTCAATCATAATCAGCCGCCGGAGCGGTCTGGCACCATAGTCAGGATCATAGCCCCTGGTGGCCAGATAGTTGCGGGCGGCTGGCGTCAGGGCAATGGTCACCTTCCGTAATGCCAGTTGCCCCTGCAATTCAACAATCATCTTCTCGACCACCTTTTCCACCGCCTCCGCGTTCAAGGTGCCAAAAGAGATAATCGCATCAAGCCGGTTGCGGAACTCGGGAGCGAATAAGGATTTAACCGCCTTCTGATCGCGCCCTTTTTTCTCGGTCACAAAACCAATAGGAGTGCTGCTCATCTCACGGGCGCCGGCATTGGTGGTCATGATAAGGATCACATTTCTGAAATCCGCCTTCCGCCCGGAATTGTCGGTCAAGGTCGAGTGATCCATCACCTGCAGCAGGATGGAGAAGATATCTCCGTGGGCCTTTTCGATTTCATCAAGCAGGAGCACGGTGTAAGGATGCTTGCGGATGGCCTCTGTGAGCAGTCCGCCCTGATCAAAACCCACATAGCCGGGAGGGGCGCCAATGAGGCGAGCCACCGCATGTTTTTCCATGTACTCACTCATGTCAAAACGCTCAAAATGGATCCCCAGGGTCTGGGCCAGTTGCCTGGCCACCTCGGTCTTACCGACTCCGGTGGGTCCGGCAAAGAGAAAACAGCCGGTAGGCGACTGCGGGTGGTTTAACCCGGCCCGTGCCCTTTTGACCGCGCCCGCCACCGTGTCGATGGCTGCGTCCTGACCAAAGATCACCCCTTTCATGGTGGCGGCCAATTCTTTCAAGGAACCAAGCTCGGCGCTCGACCCGCTTTTGGCCGGAACCCTGGCCATGCGCGAGACCACCGCCACCACATCCCGGACCGTGACGGTACGACCAATCTTGCCGGCCAGACGAAAGGAAGAGCCCACCTCATCAAGGACATCAATGGCCTTATCCGGCAGGAAGCGGTCGTTGATATAGCGGTCAGCCAGTTCTGCCGTGGCCCTGATAGCTGTTCCGGCATACCTGACCTGATGGTGCTGCTCATATTTCTGCTGCAGCCCCTGGAGGATCAGGCGGGTCTCCTCAACACTCGGTTCTTCGACATCAATCTTCTGGAAGCGGCGGGAAAGGGCCCGATCCTTTTCAATATGGTTTTTATACTCTTCGTAGGTGGTGGAGCCGATACAGCGCAGAACCCCCGACTGCAGGGCCGGTTTCAAGAGATTGGAGGCGTCCATGGAGCCGCCGCTGGTGGCCCCTGCCCCGACAATGGTATGCATCTCATCAATAAAAAGGATGGCGTTTTTCTTCCGTTCCACCGCCTCCACCACACCCTTCATCCGCTTTTCAAAATCCCCCCGATACTTGGTACCGGCCACCAGCGTTCCCATATCGAGCAGATAGATCTCCGTGTCCTGCAGAAGATCAGGGACCAGCTCCTTAAGCCCCGCAGCCCGGGCCACGCTGTCATCATGGATACGCAGGGCCAGCCCTTCGGCAATAGCCGTCTTGCCGACCCCTGGTTCGCCCACCAGCAGGGGGTTGTTTTTCTTGCGCCGGCAGAGCACCTGCATCATCCGCTCCACCTCCATGGCACGGCCGATAAGGGGATCAAGGTGACCTTCTGCCGCCCGGCGGGTAAGATTCACCGTAAATTCCTGAAGGATCTTCTCATCCTTATCCGTCTCTCTGGTCTCGGCCCCCGCTTCAGCTCCTGCAGGCATCCGGGGCAGCGGTTCCTTCTGCAACCCCTCGGAAGGCAGTCCATGGGAGATATACTCGATCACCGCCAGACGACCGACCCCTTCAGAGCCGAGAAAATAGACGGCATGGGACTCCGCCTCGGACAGAATGGCGGCCAGGACATCCCCGCTGTCCACCTCATTCTTGCCGCAACTCTGAACATGAGAGACCGCCCGCTGCAAGACCCGGTTAAAGGCCACCGTCTGGGCCGGTTCACTGGGACCGACCGCGCCGAGTACAGGCAGCTCGCCTGAGAAGAATGTCTCCAGCCGCTGTTTCAGATTTTCGATGGAACCACCGCAGTGACTGATAATGTGATTTGACAAGTCATCATAGAGCAGACCATAGAGCATATGTTCCACTGTCACATATTCATTCCTGTAACTCTTCGCCTCTCTGATCGCCCTGACCAGCGCCATTTCCAGTGTCTTGCTCAGCATCTTCCTTCACCCTCTTCCCTTAAGCTGCGGAAACGTTATATTTTTTCGATGGAACAACGGAGAGGAAAGCCATGTTTCCTGGCCAGATGATGCACCAGATCAACCTTGGTCTCACAGATCTCCCGGGTATAAATCCCGGCCACCCCGACCCCTTCCTGATGCACATCGAGCATGATCTTGGTCGCTATTGATGGTGATTTGCCAAAAATATTCTCCAGGATGACGACCACAAATTCCATGGAGGTATAATTATCATTATGAAGCAGCGCCTTATAGAGAGATGGTTCACGAATCTCCTCCCTCTCTCTGCTGGCTACCGATACATGCTGTTCATCTTTAATCTTGCTCATTTCTATGACCCGAGAGAAAGCTTCTTCCTTTGTGGTTACTGTTCAGCCTTCTTCCCGGCCAACATGGAGAGAAAAAGCTCTTCCAGGAGCAGGGTTTGCGACAGAGGCGACCCCTTGATCCGGAATTCGGCCTTGAGAAGAAGGGCCAGCCACTCCTTCAAGAGCGGGCAGGAAAACTCTTCCGCCTTGCTGAAGCTCATAAAGAGGGCATAAGGATGACCTTTCAAGATCTCAGCCCACTCCCCCTTTGCCTTGAGCGCCGGCAGATAGACATCCTGAAACTGCCTGGCCTGCATCCCCCGCTGCCAGGGAGGACTTGTCTGCATCTGCAGGGAACGAAAGAGGAGCATCTTTCTTATATAATTGCGCATGGTGGCCAGAATAGCAAGGCCATGAATTCCATTTTCCAACAAACGGCCAAGAATCACCAGGGTAGCGGCCAGCTGTTTTTTGCCAAAGGACTCCGTCAACTCAAAGAGGGCGTCTTCTCTTGTCCGGCCCACCATGGTCTCGAGATCGGCGCACGTGATCAACGGCCTCTCTTCGACAAAAAGGGCCACCTTTTCAAGCTCCATGACCACGGCAACCGGATGAAAACCGACCCGTTCAAAGAGCATTTCCATGGCCCGCGGCTCTATCTTTTTTTGAAAAGAGGAAAGGGCCTTGAGAGCCAGTTCGCGCAAGACCTCCTTCTGTTCCTTCTGCGCCGCAAACCCGGCCCCGGCATCAACGGAACAATCAACAATCAGGCCATTTTTCTTGATAAAGGTATAGAGCTGTTTTCTCTTATCAACACTCTCAGCACTGAGAAAAAGGGAATTCTTCCCCGGAAGGCCCTTGCTCAAGGCGGCAAGATAGCGCTCGGCAAGACTTGCCGCCCCACCACCCCCGGTACCTTTCTGTGGCCCGGATTCAGCGAGCAGCCTGTCAGCCCAGGCCAGATCGGAAGCAGGTTTGGCAAAACCAAACAGCTGCTGCCACTGGTCAGGGCCAAGGCCGGTAAGCGTTTCATCACCATCGAGCGCAGCCAGAGCGAGCAGACTCTGAAGGTGCTGACGGGCAGGCCCCGGCCGTCCCGCCTCATGGGCCAGGAGTGCCTTGTTCCAGATATCTTTGGCCACCGCCTTGGAATGAAAAAGACGGCTGTCAGTCACCCTGTAGATCTGCCGGCCGGGCAAGAGACTGAAGTTCATAATCTGGCCAAGGGTTCGGCCCGGATCCTCCTGATCTCCGTCAATACCATGCACCACGCCTCCCTCCTTGTCGAGCAGGGCCTGCTGCAGGATATCAGCCGCTTCACGGCACAGATACCTCTCTCCAAAAAAGAGAACCAGACGAGCCTCCTGTTCCACTCCCCCCTGGGCAAGCCAGGAGGCAAGGTCGTTGCGTTGTATCAGGGCCATGGTCAGTCAGTGCTCACTCGTATGGCCGGGGTTGCAGCTGGCCCACTCTGGCCGTCATTCGTTCCCTCGGCCTGTTTTTTGTTCTGCGCACCGCTCTGCTTCTCAATCTGCTTCTGATCCATGATCTTATGCAGGATGGCAGGCAGCGAGCCAGGCTGCAGGTACTCTTCTCCCATGCCGTTTTTAAAAATTTTCGCGGCCTGATTGCTGACATCTTTCCAGCTCAGACTGCTGGAACGGGAGGCCACCAGCTCAAAGAGGAGCTGATTATACGGATCATTGATAATGGCCTTACCGGTGCCGACCGTGGCCAGGATATCCACCTTGTTGTGAAAAAAGAGGGCCAGCTCAGAATAGGCACGGATGCCGCCACAGGAACCAAGACTCATGAATCGTTGTTTGCTGACCAGGTCCGCCTCACCCACCGCTCCTGTTTTCAACAGTTCCTGCAGCGGGTCAAGGATCTGCTCTTTTCGCCAGTAACTATGGCCGCGTTGAGCAAACATCTCATGCCCGCCCTTGAGGAACTGGCGAAGGAGCTCCTGCTGGTTTCTTGCGTCATGATAGACGACAACAGAATGGGAGATCTCAATCCCACTTATCTGCTTTACCCAGTCAACAACCAGAGGGTACTTGATCTGCATCTGCAGGATCTGGCCCAGATTTTGCGACGGAGAGCCAAACAGCGCCTTCAACTGCGACCCGGCCGCCCGGCCCTGGGCGCTATCGGCGGCCAGCAGGGAAAATGAGTGAGAAAGACGCGGCCGATACCCATTGGCCATCAGATACTGACAGTTGGAACGAAAAGACTGATTGCCGTCGTCATCATTTTGAAAGACCGACAGGCTGCTCAGCCTACCATCCATCTTCCACTGAGAAAAACTGGTCGTCACGTATTGATCAAGGTTGATGGCGCCATATTCAGACATCATCAGCCTGATCCTGATCTTATCCACCTCGCCGACAAGTTTCGGATATTCCTCAATATAATACTGGAGGATCACCCGCAACTGGGTGGAAAATACCGTATTTTTATCCCGAATCGCGGTCAGCATCTTGGCAATCAGGTAGCTGCGCGTCTGCGGCTCTATGGTCTGGAGCAGGGTCATAAAGGTGGCGGAAAAGAGGATCAGGCTGTTTTCATCCTGAAAGGCCGATTCGGCCACCAGATCAAGGACCTGTTGCTGCTCGCGCACCTGACCTGGGAAAAAGACGGTGAGCTTGCCTTTCTGGGCCAGACTGATAATAAAATCAGAGACATGACTGTTCTGCGGATCAATAGTCTTGAGGAAGGAAAGAAGATTGCCGCCAAAACGACTATCCATTCTTTCTTTTAAGACCGGCACCAGGATCTCACGAAAGGATGAATCATAGAGATCGCTGCCCCGGGAAAGAAGGATATAGGCGTTGGCCGTCGTACAATCTTTGGCCGCCTGCAGCCTCGCAGCCGAGGTGGCACGCCGCAGAGCGGAAATAGCCGCCCCGCGGCCGGCAGCAAGACCAGCTGAGAATTCACTGTTAAACCGGGCCTGCATCTTTGGGTCCAGTCGCTGAAAGATCTCGCGCAGACGGCTGACCGGGCAGGATGACAGCACACTGATCCCCACCTCCTGACCATTGGGCTCGGTGATATCATGCAGATTATTGATCTTCCAGATCAGGTAATCTGCGGCATCGGCAAAGGCATGGAGGAGCAAGCTTTTATCCGCATCATTCGAGGAAAAAAAGAGGGCCTCCTGATGCTCCTGAGAAGCAGTGAAATAGTTGGCCAACCAGGAAAGCGAGGTCGCAGGCGTCACGCCAGGAAGCATGAACAAAGAGCGGGCATTCGAGGCATCGGTATTCGACAGCCTTTGCAGGTAGCTCATATTCACCAGGGCCGAATCCGGAGTCATGCCGACAATCTTGCAGCTCTTCTCAGTGGCCCAGCACTGTTTTTCCGTCATCTGATCGATGAGCAGCAGCCCCTTGTCAACCGTCGCCGACGTGTGCCCGGGCACCTCAAGGAAGGACTTGAAGGCCCAGAGCTCCGCTTCCTGCAGAGATGCCAGCCGGTCAATCAGAGCCAGCATCTCGGAGGGTTGCAGGCCGCTTGCCTGGCCAATGGCCTGGGCCACCCTGCCCGAGACATAATTGAGGCCGGCAAGCTTCTTCAGCAACAGCCAGGCCGCCTCGCTCTCCACACCGGAAAGGGTGGCAAAATGCTCGAGCACACCAATATGGTTAAAAGAGACCTGGGTCTGAGGCAGGCGCTGCAGGGCATCCAGCACCCCCTCTGCAGTCATGGAAGGAAGACCGCCAAAAATCCTGAGGACCCGCATGTTGGTATAGCTCAGGCCTTTCACCAACTCCCTGACCAGGGCAAGCTGTTTTTCATCCATCTTCACCTTACTCAAGGCCTCCATTGTCTGTAAGGAGGCCTGATCGAGGGCAAGATCAGTATTGCCTTTGCCGCTTTTACCATCATCTGCTTTACCAATCCTTTCACCGGAACCGGCAAAGGAGGCTGTCGACCATGACAAAACCAGAGTCAGAGTCACAACCAGAAACAATCCCACGCCATACCCTAACTTTTTAAAATTTTGCATTTCCAGTTCATCACTTTTATGTTTACTATGTTTACTTTTTCCTGGCATCATACCTAAGACCTTGTCAGGCCTTCCCCCGTCCCTTACAAAATAAAAAAATAGAACAATAATCATTTCCTCGGCAACTGTAAAAAAAAACTTTTCATGCAAGCGTCTCAATCCCGAATCTTCCCCTCTCTCTGCCTGATTCTAGCCATGTTTCTGTGGGGAAGCTCTTTTATTGCCATGAAACTGGCCTTTCAGGATTACCACCCCATGGTGGTAATCTTTGGCCGGATGACGGTTGCCTCGCTGGTCTTTCTCTGTTTCCTGCCCAGGTTTAAAAAGATCCATATCCGCAGAGAGGACCGGGTTCTCTTTGTCATCATGGCACTGAGCGAGCCCTGTCTCTATTTCTTCTTTGAGGCGCTGGCCCTGCAGAACACCAGTGCCGCCCAGGCATCAATGATCACCACCATGCTGCCGCTGCTGATCACCATTGCCTCAGTCTGGTTTCTCGGTGAACGGGCATCGGGACAGACCCTGATCGGTCTTTCTCTGGCCATGGGCGGGGCCATTCTCCTCAGCCTGTGTGGAACGGCAAACGAGCAGGCGCCCGCACCCCTTCTAGGCAATTTCTATGAGCTTATAGCCATGATCTGTGCCACTGTCTATACCATCGCCATAACACGACTCACTGCCCACTACCCCGCCCTTTTCCTCACCGCAATCCAGGCATGGATCGGCTTCTTTTTTTTCGCGCCATTTCTTGCCCTGCCCCAAGTCCCGCTCCCCCGCTCCTTTCTCCTGGTACCCCTCTCCGCCATTCTCTATCTTGGTCTGGCGGTCACCCTGGCAGCCTACTTTCTTTACAACTTTGCACTGGCTCACATGGAGGCAAGCAAGAGCTCTATTTTCATCACCCTGATT
>JANZPQ010000080.1:0-5049 GCA_038040945.1 Desulfobulbaceae bacterium
CCTTGAACGGCAAAGCCGCCACCTCAAGATGGAGATCAATGCGGTCAAGCAGCGGACCGGATACCCTGCTCGTATAATTATGGATCTGGGCAGGATTACAGAGACACTCCTTGCGTTTATCCCCATAAAATCCGCATGGGCAGGGATTCATGGCCACTACCAACACGACCCTGGCAGGAAACTTCAGGGAAAGATTGGCCCTGGCAATGGTCACGGTTCCGTCTTCCAGGGGCTGGCGCAGGACTTCGAGGACATGTTTTTTGAACTCCGGCAGCTCATCAAGAAAAAGAACCCCGTTATGGGCCAGTGACACTTCGCCCGGACGCGGAATCTGGCCGCCTCCGATCAGTCCGGCATCGGAAATGGTATGATGCGGAGAACGGAACGGACGGGAGGCAATCAAGGGCATATCTTCAGGCAGCAGGCCGATGATGGAGTATATTTTGGATGTCTCGAGGGCCTCGGCAAAGCTGAGGTCGGGAAGGATGGTGGGAAGACGGCGGGCCAGCATGGTCTTGCCCGAGCCTGGTGGTCCTTTGAGCAAGATATTATGACCTCCAGAGGCGGCAATTTCGAGAGCCCGTTTTACATGTTCCTGCCCCTTGACCTCATCAAAATCGACCTCATGGCATCTGGCCCTGGCAAAGGAGGTGGCCGGGTCCAGATGAAAAGGGGAACATTCGATCGTACCTGCCAGAAACTCGACGGCCTGATGCAGGGTATCGATGGCAATCACATCAATACCGCCTACCACCGCCGCCTCCATCTTATTCGCCTCAGGCACAAGAATTCCCTTCATCCCCTGATCCTTGGCCGCCAGGGTCATCGGCAGGACGCCACGCACCGGGCGAACGCTGCCATCAAGCGAGAGCTCGCCCAGGACCCAGTAGTCATCAAGCTTGACACTCTTCAGGGTCTCAGTGGCCGCCAGGATGCCGAGGGCCATAGGCAGGTCAAAACCTGCCCCTCCTTTTTTTATATCCGCCGGGGCCAGATTAACCGTGATCCGCCGATTGGGGAATTCATAACCACAGTTTCTGATCGCCGCCTTGACCCGGTCCTTGCTCTCGCGCACACTCCCATCCGGCAGGCCAACGGTGGTAAAAAAGGGCAGACCGAGAGCAATATCCACCTCGACCTCAACCGCAAATCCATCCACCCCTACGACTGCGCCACTCTGTACCTTTGCCAGCATAAGATCGTTTTCCTCTTTATCTGCAAATCGTTTAAAATTCAGGCGGTGGATTGTTGAAAGGATCGACTTTCATAGATTACTGTAGGCCGACTTGGTCCAGCCATGCTGGTTTATCTGAATGCATCGTGTTTCATTCATCAGCCATCACTCTCCTGCCGGGAAAGACGGTCAATGAATACAAGCTGATCACTTTTCAGGGTTCTGGAGCATAAAGTCTCTGCATATCCACGCTGTATCCACCCAGTCGCTGTTCATAGAGATAAAACGGGGCCATAATCTCAAGGCCCTCGCCACCATTCTTGACCGCCTCGACCAGGACAAGTCGGGCGGGAGCAGAGGAATCGGGATAGCTGTAAAGAGTCTGCAGACGTTTGGGAACCAGATGCTTCTCCTGGAGGGTGACCAGCAGGTCAGACAGGCCGGTGGCAGGATAGACGAAGACCACCTTGCCGCGATTCCTGACCACGGTTGCAGCATCGGCCACCACCTCGACCAGGGAACAGTGTACCTGATGGCGGGCAATAAAGGATTCCTCATTCCGGCAGGGCCTGCCGGAATTTTTCTTATAAAATGGAGGGTTGCAGATCACCTGGGCAAAGGTCTCGGCAGGAAAAAAATCAAGGATGCGCCGCAAATCCCCCTGTACCACCTCCATCCGGGCCGCATATCCGTTCATGTCCCTGTTACGGACAGCGAGCGCGGCCAGCCGCGGCTGCAGTTCCAGGCAGGAGACAGAGGCAATCTGCTCCTGCCAGCGATAGAGACAGATCAGAGAGATGATCCCGCAGCCGCTGCAGAGATCAAGGACTGCCCCCCCTGCAGGCGGTGGGGAAAAATGAGCGGCAAGGATCGCATCAACGGAAAAGCGGTAGCCGGATCGATGCTGCAGGCAGTGCAACCTCCCTCCAAACAGGCTATCGCGACTTACCGTCTCTTCTTGACCTACCTGGTCAATATCCTTTAAGGAGTGTCCGCTCAGATCAGGAGATCCTCTCTATTTTCTCACCATCAACCAGCTGGTTGAAGAGCAGACCGGTCATGATTTTGGGATAAAAATAGGTTGATTTATGAGGCATGATCAGATCATGGTCGGCCACATCCCTGACCTGGCCGACTCGCGTCGGATTCATGACAAAGAGCAGGGGGGTAAAGTTCTCACTGACCAGACACTCCTTAACCGCGACATCCAGGGCCTCATCAGGATCACTGTAATAACTGACAAGTTTTTCCTCTTCACAGCGATGGTGATCAAGCCCCAGGGCCTTGTCCATGATAATATCTGAAAGAACAACCACATCAAGATCCCGCAGCGGCTCGGCACGACCGGCCAGCACATCCCGGGCCTCCTGTTTAAGACTGAGCAGAAAGCATTTATCCTCGCCCGGATGATAGAGGCCGAAGGTGGAAGAACTTTTGTCAAGCGACTGACGTTCAAGCTCATTCATCCGGGCCAGTACCTCTCCCATTAAGGTTTCGCGACTGCCGCCAATGATCCCTTCACAGTTGAAATAGCGCTCGAAACGGTTCAACAGCTCCGTCGTCTCCATCCTGCCCGGCCAGCGTAACAACCTGTGGGTGGGCAATACGGAAAGACCGGGGTCCTCCATGGGGCAGAGATACATGATGATATGATTGGCCGGACTGTCTGCCGCCAACTCGCCAGTCGCATCACGTACCATCTTGCGATAGGCAAGGGCGGTGGTATAGCGATGATGGCCATCGGCAATATAAAGAGATTTATTGAGGAATTGTCGTTGCACCTCTCTGATGGTTTCCAGATCTGTCACCCGCCAGAGACTGTGAACACAGCCGTCACCATCGGTCACTGATCCGACAGACGTGCTCTCCTGCTGTTCAAGCAGTCTCATCACCTCATTCTGCGGATCAGAATAGAGGGAAAAAATCTGACTGAACTGGGCCTTGCAGGCGGCAGTCAAGCGCAGGCGATCGGCAATCACCGTATCAAAGGTCTGCTCATGGGGCTTGACCACGCCTTCGGCAAACTCAGCCAACCCGACAAGTACGACAAAACCCTTACGAGTCATCCTTTTTCCGGAAGGGTGTGAGTACTCGGTATGATAGAGATAAATCCCCGGCTCAGGGTCACGCACCAGCACCTTTTCCTCAATCCACTGCCTGAACAGATCGGCCGCAACCTGGTAGCGCTCATCGGTTTCATCGCCTGGGCCGTGACTCTTGACAATATCGAGACGGATCATACTATAGGGATTTCTGGCAAGATAGGAATCAACACCATTGGCACTGATCACATCATATGGTGGGGTTACGACCTCATCAAGTTTACCAACTTTCTGCGGATTAAAATGTACTCCCTTGAGAGGGGCAATAAAGGCCATGCTCTTTCACTCCTTTTCTGCTACTATATATGGCAATATTTACGGGCTAAGCGAGAAGTCGCCCTGAATAAAGACCAAGGCTTCCAACCTCTGCCTTCCGGCATAGTCACCCTACCATTTCAGCAATGAATTTTCCAAGGTTTTCAGCCATGAGCTGGTGAATAATAGATGGTTGTCAACCTAAATAAAAAATACCCACGGAGGAAAACCCCATGTTTGATATTTTTATCAAGACCCATTTTGCCGGTGCCCATCATCTACGTGAGTATCCGGGAAATTGCGAGAAACCGCACGGTCATAACTGGAAGGTTCAGGTCACGGTCCGGGCCACAGAACTGGATAAACTGGGGATGGGTATAGATTTCAAGATACTCAAACAAAAGGTGAACGAAGTTGTTGATCAACTCGATCACCGCGACCTCAATGAGCATCCGGCCTTTATCAGTCAGAACCCGTCGTCTGAGCATATCGCCGTCTTTTTATTTGAGCAGCTCAAGCCCATCCTGAGCCATGATCGCTATAGCCTCTACAGTATTATGATACGGGAAACCGACAACTCTGGATTGACCTATTATGGCCCAGGAAGAAGTTCTTAGCCATTATAAAAAAATAATGGTGTTATCTGGATGGCAAAAACGGCATAAGGAGCCTTAACGAAATGGTCAAAAACACACAGGTTATTTCGCAACGGCTCCTAAAAATCTCAGAGCTTTTTTATTCCATCCAGGGTGAATCCACCTATGCCGGGCTGCCCTGCGTTTTCATCAGGCTGGCCGGATGCAATCTGCGCTGCCGCTACTGTGACGCCCGTTACACCTACGAGGAGGCCCATGCCGAGATGGCCCTTGATGGTATTCTCTCTTTTGTGGACAGGTATCCGGGAGCTCTGGTGGAAATCACCGGCGGCGAACCCCTGCTCCAGGACAATGTCCACCCCTTGATGGAACAACTGGTGGCCAGGGGACGCACAGTGCTGCTGGAGACCAATGGCTCTCTGCCCATCGACACGATTGCCCCGGAGGTGATTGTGATCATGGACATCAAGACCCCGGACAGTGGGTCGGGGGAGACATTGGCCAGCGACAACATTGCTGCCGCCAAGGCCAGAAACAAAAACATCCCGGGCAGCTGTGAGATAAAATTCGTGCTGACCGGCAAAAATGATTATATATGGGCGCGGGATCTGGTGAACAGGCAGGCCCTGAACATGAACTGCCCCACCCTCTTCTCTCCGGTTAAAGGCGAGCTCAGCCCAGAGGATCTTGCAACCTGGATCCTGCAGGACCAGCTGGCAGTCCGTCTGCAGCTGCAATTGCACACCCTGATCTGGCCACATCTGTCCCGGGGAATATAAACCAATCAAAAAAAAATAATTTCAGGATTGAGAATGAGAAAGACAATCGCAGTGGAAGAAGCCGTTGGCATGGTCTTACCCCATGATATCACCGAGATCGTCAAGGACAAATTCAAGGGCTGCGCCTTCAGGAAAGGCCATAT
>JANZPQ010000081.1:0-7307 GCA_038040945.1 Desulfobulbaceae bacterium
ATCGGATCCCGGCCATGTTGAAGGCACGGAAGAAGAAAAAATTGCAGTCTTTGAAAAAACATTCGGAATATTGGAACAGCGCGTCCAGAAAATGCTGGAGCTGCCATTGGAAACAATGTCCCCCGAAGAACTGACGGTCGAACTTAACGCGATTGGCAAACTAACTGTTTAAGCCAACGAGGATAAAAACATGACTGAAAAACAACATGACATGGGATTTTTTGAACGTTATCTGACCCTGTGGGTGGGAGTGTGTATCGGCACAGGTATTCTGCTTGGACTTTATGCCCCGGAATTTGCTGAAACGCTGGATAGTATGAGTATCAATGTCAACGGTGCTCCGATAGTCTCCATTCCTATCGCCATTTGCCTTTTTTTTATGATGTATCCAATCATGGTAAAAATCGATTTCGCTGAAGTGGTAAAAGCAGGAAAAAGTATCAAGCCAGTGACACTGACGCTGATCGTCAACTGGGCTATTAAACCCTTTACAATGTACGCCATTGCGTATCTTTTTCTGGGGATGCTGTTTCAACAGGTGATCGGAGCGGATGTGGTTGATCTGGTAAAAATGCCATTTGGTCTGGATTTACCCGTGGGCAGTGTCTATGGGTCTGGGACGGTAGTCATGCAGGAAGGTATAAAAATGCTGGCGGTGCCGTTATGGCGTAGTTATCTGGCCGGTTGTATTTTGCTGGGCGTGGCACCTTGTACTGCAATGGTATTGGTCTGGGGCTATTTGGCTAAAGGTAATGCGGGACATACACTGGTTATGGTTGCCATCAATTCTCTGGCTATGTTGTTCTTATATGGTGTCATTGGCGGCTTCTTGTTAGGCGTAGGGCAATTGCCGGTACCTTGGCAGGCTTTATTGTTATCCACCAGTATTTATGTCGCCTTGCCGTTGTTTGCAGGCTACTTTTCCCGTAAATGGATTATCTCTCGTAAAGGATTAGCCTGGTTTGAGCAGAAATTCCTGCATATTCTGACCCCGATTACGATTATTGCCTTATTGTTGACGCTGGTTTTACTTTTCTCATTTAAAGGTGAAGTCATTATTGAAAACCCGTTAACCATTTTATGGATTGCTATTCCTTTATCGCTACAAACGATCCTGATTTTCACTATCACTTATCTGGCTGCAAAATGGTGGGGGTTTTCGTATGAAAACGCTGCTCCTTCAGCATTGATCGGTGCGTCCAATCATTTTGAAGTAGCCATTGCCACAGCGGTTATGCTCTTTGGATTGTCATCGGGCGCTGCGTTGGCAACGGTTGTTGGTGTACTGATTGAAGTTCCTTTGATGTTGGCGCTAGTGGGATTTTGCAAGAGAACAAAAAATTGGTTTCCGGGCTAAATCAAATATGCAATTGGGCCTCGCGCCAAGGCGTAATAGCATAAAGGGACAAAGAAAAACCTTTTTGACCTTCTTTACGCCTTGGCGTGAAAACATGCTGTTATCAAGAATAAGGGGACATCATATATATCCCCCCTCCATTATTTCGTTTCTGGCCGGGTGAGCGCCGCTTTGACCTTCTGGGCTATAATTTCCAGGTTGGTGACCACATCTTCGGCCAAGTGGTCAAGGGGTACGACCTCGCCGCCAATGGCATTGGCCAGGGCAGCGGCACTCTTGGGGTCAAATTGGGGTTGGACGAAGATCACCCGGGCCTTGTTTGATCTGGCCTGGGTAATCAAGGAGGCAAGCTGCCTCGGGGTTGGGGATTTGCCGCCGGTTTCTATGGCCTCCTGTTGCAGGTGGTAGGTATGGGCAAAGTAGCCAAAGGCCGGGTGAAAGACATAAAAGGACGCGCCTTGATAGGGGGCCAGTTCCTGTTCGATCCTTTGGTGCAGCTGGTCAAGGATCCTGTTTGTTTCCAGCAGATTTTCTTCATAGCTTGATTTGTTTGTTGGATCTTTTTCTATCATAGCCCTGGCCATTGCCGCGGCCATGATCTTCAGGTTCAGCGGGGAGAGCCAGACGTGGGGATCAAGCCCTTCCTGGCGCGGCTCTTGCTTGTCTGCATGGGCATAAATATTTTGCTCATCATGCCCATGGCCATGGCCACTCATTCCAATCCTGGGAATGGCTCCTGCTGTGTCAACAAAGTGAAGCGTGTGCACTGTCTTTTTCAGCTTGGGAATGACCTGCCCTTCAAATTCCAGATCAAGGGTGAAATAGAGCTGCGCCCGGGAAAGGGCGGTAAGCTGTCTAGGGGTGGGCTCATAGGTATGAGGATCCTGACCCTTGCCGACCAGGACATGGGTCGTCACCAGCGAACCTCCCAGTTTGTCACTGAGCCATTTCTTCGGGGGAATGGAGACAAAGACCTCCATGGGGGCGGAGAATGCCATGGAGGTGAGACAGAACAAGGTGAAGAGGACGAGTGATCCTGTAAAAAGTCTTTTATTCATCCGGTGTCTCTCGATCTTTTTCTCATTTTTTTTGCTGAATCTCTTGCTATTTTCTTCCAGTAAGGGAGCCAAGGATACCACGGATAAGGGAACGGCCAATCTGTGAGCCGATGGTGCGGACGATGGTTTTGACAAAGGCCTCTCCCACCGATTGTCGTTGGCCCCCGCCGAATGCCGATTTCCCGGCATGAAGGATCTGCTGGGTCATACTGCCCTGGCCCTGGGGCTCTGGCGTCGGGGGCGGCTGAAGAGCGGCTGCCCGTTCTGTTAACACTTCATGGGCGGATTGCCGGTCAATGGGGGTGTCATAGAGACCTTGCAGGGGCGAATTGACGAAAAGACGTTCGCGGTCAGTGCTCTCAAGGGGGCCGATGTGGGAACGGGGCGGGCTGAGCAGGCACCAGTCAACCATGCTTGGCTTGCCCTGCTCGTCCAAAGTGGAGATGAGTGCCTCGCCGGTACCGAGTTCGGTGATCATGGTTTCGGTGTCGATTTGCGGATTCTGGCGGAAGGTCTCTGCCGCAACGCGGACTGCCTTTTGATCTTTCGGGGTGAAGGCACGCAGGGCGTGTTGAATCCGGCATCCAAGCTGGCCAAGCACCTCCTCCGGGATATCGTTGGGATATTGACTGACAAAGAAAATTCCAACACCCTTGGAACGGATCAGGCGGATGACCTGGGTGATCCGTTGCAGGAGGGCGGGTGGGGCATTGTCGAACAGGAGATGGGCCTCGTCAAAGAAAAAGACCAGTTTGGGCAGGGGGGCATCGCCCCGTTCCGGCAGTTCTTCCATCAGTTCTGAGAGGAGCCAGAGCAGAAATGAGGTGTAGATTTTGGGATTGGAGTAGAGGGTGGAGGCATTGAGCAGGCTCACTACCCCGCGTCCGGAAAAATCGGTGCGCATCAGGTCTTGAATGTTCAGTGCCGGCTCACCAAAGAAGTCTTCACCGCCCGACTCTTTTAAAACCAGCAGTCTTCGTTGGATGGTCGCGATGCTCGTGCTGGAGATATTTCCATATTTTTTACCTAACTCCTGACGGTTGTCGGTCATCCAGATCAGCATGGTGTGCAGGTCTTTCAGGTCGAGGAGCAGGAGCCCGTGGTCATCCGCTACGCTGAAGGTCACATGCAGGATCCCGCTCTGGGTCTCGTTCAGGTTCAGCAGGTTGGCCAGAAGAATCGGCCCCATCTCGGAGACGGTGGTGCGAATTGGATGACCGGTCTGGCCAAAGAGATCCCAGAAGAGGGTCGGACAGCCTTCAAAAGAATGTGTTTGTAAACCGATACGGGTGAGCCGGTCGGTGATTTTCGGATGTTCCTGACCGGCCGTGGCAATGCCTGCGAGGTCACCTTTCACATCTGCAGAGAAGACAGGGACGCCAAGGCGGGAAAAGGATTCTGCCAAGAGCTGCAGGGTGATGGTCTTACCCGTTCCGGTCGCCCCGGTGATCAGGCCATGTCGGTTGGCCATGCCGGCATCAAAAAGAATATGTTTCCCTTCTTTGTTGCCACCCAGAATGATTTGCTGACGGTCACCCATGTTACGTCTCCTTTTTAGTACTGTCAGGACAAAGGCTCGTCCAGGGAGCGGATATCCCAGGCTTCGGTTCGATTATTGTCTGCATTGATCACGATGCGGAATTCAAAGATACTGCCAGGGTCTAGAAAAAGGGCATCGTTGACGACATTGGATTTGGAGCAGTGAAAGAAAATCGTCTCCGCCACCAGTCCTTCAGCTTTCATGAGGTAATAGCGCATGAAACCAAAACCCCGATCCGGGTTGTAGTTGATTGCTGTCCCTCGCTGCCAGTTCTCACTGGCGCTGGCCTGAATGGGGAGGAGACCGGGAACAAGAAAGCCTGAAAGATAGGAGTCGGCCACCTCCTTGAGCTGGCCGCTCACATTATTGAAGGCAATAACCTCCACCCGGCAGCCCATGTTCTGCAGGGCAATCACCAGACGGATAAAATCGCCATCACCGGTCAGGAGGATGATGCGGTCAAGGTTGCGGGCCTGGAGCAGGGCGTCAATGGCCAGATCCATATCGGCGTTGGCCTTGGTGGTGAGGATCCCTTCGTCATCGACAAAATGTTGCACATATTTTTTGATGACCTTGAAGCCGCACTGGCGCAGGATGTCATGGTAGCGGTAGAGCTTCTGCCGGTATTCACGGTCATCCTTGGTGCGGGCCCGATCTTCCGCCAGATAGGAATTGGCCCGCAGGAGGAGGGATTTGCCCAGATTGGCCAGGTCCACCAAGATGTCGTAGCGCATGCCGTAGCCGCCGCAGAGGCGGATATTCTCGGCATCCACATAAATTCCAGTCTTCAGCATTTTTTGAGTCTGCAGGGTAAGAGGCTGTAGGGTTGTAGTTGACAGTCTGAAAGGCTGCAGACTGTCAACCTGAGTGGGTCCTTATTCCCATTCAATGGTGGCAGGAGGCTTGGAGGAGATGTCGAAGACCACCCTGTTGACGCCGCGCACTTCATTGATGATCCTGCTGGAGATGGCCCCCAGCAGGTCGTAGGGAAGCTTTGACCAGTCCGCGGTCATGGCGTCTTTTGAGTCCACGGCCCGCAGGGCAATGACATTTTCATAGGTGCGGCCATCGCCCATGACCCCCACGGTCTGGATGGGGAGCAGGACGGCAAAGGATTGCCACACCTGACGGTACCAGCCGCTTTTTTTCATCTCTTCAAGGACAATAACATCGGCCAGACGCACGATCTCCAGCCGTTCCCGGGTGACCTCGCCCATGATACGGATGCCCAGTCCCGGACCGGGAAAGGGCTGGCGGTAGATGGCCTCTTCCGGCAGTCCCAGCTCAAGGCCGAGCTCGCGCACCTCATCCTTGAACAGCTCGCGCAGAGGCTCGATCAGGTCGAGCTTCATGATCTCTGGCAGGCCGCCAACATTGTGATGAGCTTTGATCGGGGGGGCACCGCGAAAGGAGACCGATTCGATCACATCAGGGTAGAGGGTTCCCTGGGCCAGATAGTTGACCTCTCCCAGTTTTTTGGCCTCTTCTTCAAAGATCTTGATAAAGCCCAGGCCAATGCGTTTGCGTTTGACCTCCGGGTCAACCACACCAGCCAGCTCGCTGAGGAAGAATTCGGTTGCCTCCACATCAATGACCTTAAGCTTGGATTTTTCTTTGAAAAAACGAAGGATGGATTCAGATTCCCCGATGCGCATCAGACCGTTATTGACGTAGATGCAGGTCAGCTGATCGCCGATGGCGCGATGGATCAGGGCAGCGGTGACGGAGGAATCAACACCGCCGGAGAGGGCGCAGATGACCTTGTTGGTGCCGACCTTGTTGCGGATGGCTGCTACCGTGGATTCGATAAAGGAGTGCATGGTCCAGTCCGGCTGGCAGTTGCAAAGACCAAAGATGAAGTTGCGCAGGATATCATTGCCGATCAGGGTATGGGCCACCTCGGGATGAAACTGGACGGCGACAAAGGGTTTCTCCTTGTGTCTGAGGGCGGCAAAGGGTGAATGACTGCTGGTGGCGGTGGCCTCAAAGCCTTCGGGCGCCACCTCTACCCGGTCGCCATGACTCATCCATACCTGATGATGTACGGGGCTGGTTTCGAGCCCGGCAAAGAGTCCGCCGGTAAAGTGGACGGAGAGGTCAGCCTTGCCGAATTCCCGTTTTTCCGCCTTCTCAACCTTGCCGCCCAGTTGCTGAATCATGAGTTGGGCCCCGTAACAGATTCCCAGTATCGGCAAACCCAGTTCAAAGAGAGCGGGGTCGGACAAAGGGGCATCGCTGTCATAGACCGAGCATGGCCCACCCGAGAGGACAATACCCTCCGGGGCTAGTTCCTTGATCTTTTCAAGGGAGGTGGAGTAGGGGTGGATCTCGCAATACACCTTCTGCTCCCGGATGCGTCGGGCGATAAGCTGGGTGGTTTGAGAACCGAAATCAAGTATGAGGATTTTTTTCATGATAAGGAAGTCCTGTTTTTAGAAGAATTACGAATTACGAATTACGAATTAGTGATCAGGAATTACAGGAAATTTGAACCAGATGCTTTAGATAACACCCACAACTCCAGGGAGTTATCTAGTTCCTATGCTCGTAATTCGTAATTCGTAATTCCTAATTCACCTAAGCCGTCCGGTAGTTGGGCGCCTCTTTGGTGATAATTACATCATGGACATGCGATTCCCGCAGGCCGGCGGCGGAGATGCGGACAAAGGTGGCTTTTTCGCGGAGCTCCTCGATGGTACCGGCACCGACATAGCCCATGCCTGATCGCAACCCGCCCAGGAGTTGGTAGATGACATCGGCAAGCGGTCCGCGGTAAGGGACTTTGCCTTCAATACCTTCGGGGACAAGCTTGGATTGGCTGCTCACCTCAGACTGAATATAGCGGTCAGAGGAGCCTTTGCGCATGGCGCCGATGGAGCCCATGCCCCGGTACCCCTTATAGGTCCTGCCCTGGTACAAAAAGGTCTCGCCGGGGGTTTCATCGGTGCCGGCAAAAAGAGAGCCGATCATAATTGAATGAGCCCCGGCGCCAATGGCCTTAGCCAGATCACCGGAGTGCTTGATACCGCCATCAGAGATGATGGGAATACCATATTTGGCAGCGGCAGCCACACAGTTTTTCAGGGCAGTCATCTGAGGCACTCCCACCCCAGCGACAATTCGGGTGGTACAGATTGAGCCTGGTCCCACACCCACCTTGACCGCATTGGCGCCGGCCTTGATCAGGGCAAGAGTGCCTTCGTAGCTGGCCACATTGCCGGCAATGACCGGCAGATCAGGAAAGGCGCTCTTAATGGCCTCGACCGCTCGCAGCACGCCGCGGGAGTGACCATGGGCCGAGTCCATGACCACGACATCAACGCCTGCATCCACCAGCTTCTGGGCACTGGCT
>JANZPQ010000082.1:0-11129 GCA_038040945.1 Desulfobulbaceae bacterium
CTTTCTTGACAATCGACTGCAGTTGCTTGAGGACGTAATCGACTTCGATCCCCAGTTCGATATACCCGATCAACGTATCTTCCACCTTCCACGGCAAAACGCCCCGATAGCTCAGCATACCAAATTTGCCGAGTTCCAGCCCATAGGCAAATTTCTGACTGTGCGCCGCCTGTAAAAAGGTGTTACGGGCCATTTGATCGCCGCACTCATCTGGCCTGTGGACCCGGAGCAAGGTCCTAGCAGCCGGCGTATAGTAGTAAAAGTGCGAGATTCCGTGGGCCTTAAAGAGCTGATTAAACAGCGGCAGGGAGTGCTGATAAAGGGTGTCTCGGTCCTTGGTTATCATCGCCTGGCGCAGCTGGGTGTCGCGCGAGATCTCTTTTATAAGATTGAGCAGCAAGGTCTCACGCTGGGCCTGTGACACATCGATATAGGCCTGGGTGACCTCGTAGTTATGGCCCATATCGATCAGGTTCTGGTCGGCGCGGATGTGATACGTGCTGTAGATAAAGGTAGAGAAAAGAACCGCAATGGTCAGGGACAAAGGTATCAGTATCCTGCGACGAATCGGTTCCTCAGGGGTATGCTTCATATTGCAAGACAGTCTGGATGATGTTTATAAATTATTGATAGGGTGAGAAGTGATACTTAATTTTTGCAGACAAATTACAAAATAAACGACAAAATAAAAAAAATATATCATCATGGTTAACGGCGGAATCAAGTCAACAGGAGACCTCCGTTTTATAAAAGCAAAGAATAACAAACGCAGAGCTCGTGTGTCACCCAAAAAAAAAAATCACCCCTTGATCACCGCCAGAGGACGCAGGGCCACCAGCACCTCCACCAGATCGAGCTGATTATCAATCACTTCATCAATGTCCTTGTAGGACCCAGGCGCCTCATCAAGGTCGCTTACCGAACGGACGGCATGGATAATTCCCTGATCATCCAGCCGTTTCTTTTCCTGGGCCAGATCAAGCTGCCGCTGGGCCTGCTTCCGCCCCATTTTCCGCCCGGCCCCATGGGCAGACGACTCAAAACTTTCAGGGTTCCCCTTGCCCCTGACGATATAACTGGGACTCCCCTGCGAGCCAGGGACAATACCGACTTCCCCGGCCCTGGCGCTGGTTGCCCCTTTGCGATGAACGAGCACATTCCTGCCAAAATGGATTTCCATGGCCGCATAATTATGGGCAATATTGATCATCGGCTCAAAGAACACCGGCTGCACCACGGACACCAGGGCATCCTTGACCCGCTCCATCATCATCTTCCGATTGGCAAAGGCAAAAGCAACACAGTAGCGCATTTCCAGCAGATAGGTCTGAGCCTCGACGCTGCTGATGGGCAGAAATGCCAGCTGCCAGCTTTTTGGAATGTTGGATCCCAACTTCCTGTTCAGGGTCACCGCCAGTTGATTATAATAGTTGGCAACCTTGAAACCGATATTGCGGCTGCCGGAATGGACCATAAGCCAGATACGCCCATCATCTCCCGTTTGAATCTCGATGAAATGATTTCCACCCCCCAGGGTCCCAAGCTGAGTGAGCGCGGACTGATACTCCCTGGAAACAATAGTCAGCTGATCCAGAGAGACCTCTGGCATGGGCATAAGGCGTGGATCCTGCTTCTTTTTATGATGGCTGAAACCCAAAGGAACCGTTCTTCTGATCTCAGCCAGCACCCCTTTCAATTGTTCCGTGGAGAGGGTGGTAAGCGAGGTGCGCACCGCACACATGCCGCAACCGATATCCACCCCGACGGCATTGGGGATCACCACTTCATCCGAGGCCATCACCCCGCCGATAGGCATACCATAGCCCTGATGGGCATCCGGCATTACGGCTACATGTTGAAAGATAAAGGGAAGATTGGCAAGGTTTCTCGCCTGTTCGAAGGCCCCCGCATCAATATCGTCAAGCCAGAGTTTGATGGGTTGTTTTTCTGTCGTGATTACCTGTTTCATAAGGGCGCCACTCTCCTTTGACCAAGCTCTGACACGTGAGTTCTGAAAATTCGAGACGGATGTGCTCTCCGGGCAAGAGAGCCTTGCAAGCAGGTGTTGTTATACTATAAACAACCGGGGTAGGACTGATTCAGGAAAATTCATCCAGGATCCAGGCCCGCGTCACCTGATAGTCGGCAGGCATCCAGTCTTTCAGGGCCTTAATACTGGATGCCAGCACCTGTCCGTCATGAACAGACAAGGTCAAATGGCCAACCTTACGCCCCGGACGCACTTCTTTATTGTACCAGAAGAGTTCAGCATTAGCCAGGCTGAGCCAGCGGTCATCTTTTTCAAGGCCTATCAGATTTACCATGACACACTGGAAATTCACCTGAGGCGGCATGATGGGCAGTTCGCACAGCGCCCTTAAATGCAGTTGAAACTGGTCCATATGGGTACCTGCCTGAGTCCAGTGACCTGAATTATGGACCCTGGGTGCCAGCTCATTGACCAGCAGTTGATTGCCGACACGAAAACACTCCATGGCCATGACCCCGACATACTCAAGGCTATCCATGATAGAGATCAGCATGGCTTCGGCCTGAGGCTGTAAGGCCGATAAACGCTCAAGTGGGGCAATCGAGGCCATCAATATGCCGTCCTGATGCAGATTCAGTGTCAATGGATAAAAGTAACACTGGCCCTGGCGGGTTCGCACGCCCACAAGCGAGGCTTCTTCAGCAAAGTCTATGGCTTG
Organism: Desulfobulbaceae bacterium; assembly: GCA_038040945.1. GTDB lineage: Bacteria > Desulfobacterota > Desulfobulbia > Desulfobulbales > Desulfocapsaceae > UBA2270. The sequence continues at coordinate 2,709 of JANZPQ010000082.1, forward strand.
TTCTGCAATGGATTCATTACGCCACCCTGCCGGGATCTGGCTCCCCTCTGCTTGCCTTAACCAGTATTGGCCTTTTCCGTCATAGCCACCGATACGACGTTTCATCAGCACACGCTCACCATATTTTTCATAGAGCCTGCTAGGATCAGTGTTGTCATCAACCAGTTCCCAGGGGGCGGTGGCGATATGTAACGCATCGAGCAGACTTTTCTGGCTGTAACGATCAGCAAGGCGGCCAAAGACGGAGCGGTTTACAAAATTCGGATGGGAGCTGAGTTGCAGGCTGAGCGGGGATTCCGGCCACTGCTCACGTTCTGCGGTAATGATATCACTCGCAGCTAAAGGCAGGATCTCATCTGTCGGCACCATGATATCCACCGGACAGACTTCTATCGCCAGCGGTCGGCCGGCATACGAGAGCATGGCACCAAGCTGGCCATCGCCCAGAACCCATACTTTTTTACTGTTGTTCGTCATTACACTTCCCTGGGATCCGGGTTATTCACTACCATTCTGGTCTGTTCATCACGAAAGGCATCGAGACGGCCGGCCAGTTCAGCATCATTATTTGCCAGGATCTGACAGGCAAGTAAGCCGGCATTAAAAGCACCCGCTGTGCCGATTGCCAGTGTGCCGACAGCAATCCCCTTGGGCATCTGGACAATAGACAATAAACTGTCCATACCAGACAGGGCCTTGCTCTGTACCGGAACTCCCAGTACCGGCAATCGTGTCTTAGCGGCGATCATTCCGGGCAGATGGGCTGCGCCACCGGCGCCACCGATAATGACTTTAAAGCCGCGATCAACAGCCGAACCGGCAAAGGCCATTAACTTGTCCGGGGTTCTATGTGCCGAGACGACTTCAACATGGTAAGGCACCTGCAGTTTATCCATGATCTCGGTCGCGGCCTCCATGGTCGGCCAATCACTCTTGGAACCCATTACAACAGCAACAAGGGCTTGCATGATACTTCCTCCACTTACAAATAAATGATATTGAGTGTTTCCTGCCTCACACAGCCTTTTCTAAGAGACTTTTTTACGCAGGATCCGGGTATCGCCAACCCGGATGGTCAGTTTGATCCTGTCAAAATATTCCAGCAGGGGAATGGAGAACTTACGGGTCAAGCCGGTCAGCTCCTTGAATCGCGGGGCATCAATATCCCCTTCCCGATTGATGAAGACAGTGAGATCCTGGGCCAGTTTGTTAATGGTGTCAACGTGATAATAAAGGCTCTCACTGATCCTGACCAGCTTGCCCTGACGCAGCAGCAAGGCCATCACCTCCTTGACCATGGTTTCCGGAGTGTCAGCAAAATGTTCTCCGCTCTCACGGATGGTGGCCGTGGCCAGCCCCTTTTGCAGGTACCACTCCTCCAGATCGTGCCGCAAGGCCTTCTCATCGGCCTGCAGGGCCACCCGGTGGCTGCTGAGCCGGACCACGGATTCTTCCTGAACCACCAGCTCTTTTTTCAGTAATTCTCCCAGACAGAACTGAAAGACCTTCTGCTCCACTCGCTTGCCAAGGCCTGAGCGCAGCTCTTCTTTCGACAAGCCGCTCTGCAGGGGATTGTCACGTTGGAAGGCGGCAAGAGTGGCGAACAAGGTCTCTTCCACCCCATCACTTACCGTCTTGGCAAGATAGCGCTGGGATGCAGAATCAACCACCACTATCTTCCGGGTTGAAAGCGGGCCCGTCATCACCTTTTTTAACTGTTTGCCAAAGAGCCCGATCCGGATAGAGAGTTCATCGGCGGTCAAACCGACCGTCTGACTCTCCTCAAGAAAAAGGAGAATCTGTTTTTCAACGGTTCCATGTTGCAGGATCTGGAAGACTTCAGCATTGTGACTCTGATCTTCGTCTGTGGCCCGTCTCCTCTTCCGGGCCGGCTGATTTCCCAGCACCCTGCCGCCGCCAATGGTCGTGGCCGGAGAATAGCTGCGCACTACATACCGGTCACCGGGCCAGACGGCAACAGGCACCTCAAAAAGGAGCTGGACAGCGGCCATGTGTCCCGGCAGCAATTCATTCTGATCCAGCAGGGATATACGGCCCATGACCTCGGCCGTCCCTAGATGGATGCGTACCCTGGTTCGGTGTTTGAACGGTTTTTCGTTGGCAGCAAGATAGAGAAAGTCACAATCGAGCATAAACCCTGGTTGCAGACAGCCCGGAGTAGCCGCCACCATTCCCCGCTCAATGAGCGCGGTATCAACCCCTTGCAGATTGATGGCCGTCCGATGGCCGGCCTCAACCTCTTCCACCGACTGGGAATGAACCTGCAGGCCACGCACCTTGGCGATCAGCTCAGAGGGATAAAAGCGCAATTCTTCACCGATGGCAACGCGTCCGGAAATAGATGTCCCGGTAATCACCGCGCCAAAACCTTTCATGGCAAAGATCCGATCCACCGGCAGACGAAATGGCCCATGAACCTCTTTGAGTTCCTGCCTGGAGACAAAACGGTCAAGCTCTTCCTTCAGCTCTGCAATCCCCTCGCCGGTGATGGAGGAGACGCGAAGCAGAGGCGCATCTTCGAGAAAGCTCCCCACGCAGAAATCCCGCACCTCCTCTTCCACCATATCCAGCCATTCCGCTTCCACCATATCTTTTTTGGTGATAACGATGATGCCTTCTTTCACCCCAAGCAGACGACAGATCTCAAAATGCTCCCTGGTCTGGGGCATGATCCCCTCATCAGCCGCCACGATAAAAGCGACCAGATCCATGCCCATGACCCCGGAAACCATATTCTTGACAAATTTTTCATGACCAGGGACATCGACAATGCCAAGGCGATGGCCGCAAGGAAGATCCAGATAGGCAAAACCCAGCTCAATGGTGATTCCACGTTTTTTCTCTTCCTTGAGCCGGTCTGTTTCGATACCGGTCAGGGCCCTGATCAGGCTGGTCTTGCCATGATCAACATGGCCGGCTGTGCCGAGAACAATTTCACGCATGGGTATCAGAAAGTCAGAGGATAGAGAATACGAACCATGAATGGCCCAGGCACGCGAGCCGAAAACAAGACTCCGAGTGCCGCGCGCGCGATCGATAAAGCGCAGCCAGAAAACAGGAAGTCAGAGATGTATCCCTCTGACTTCCAGGCCCTTAACGGATATAAGGATTCGATCTTTTTTCTTCAGCGATGGTGGAGCGGTTGCCGCCATAGCCATGCCCTGGCCAGACCACCGTCTCCGGCGGCAGGGTCAACAGGTGCGTGGTAATAGATGCAATCAACTCTTCATGGGAACCACCAGGAAAATCAGTGCGGCCAAGACCACCGGCAAAGAGAGAATCACCGGTAAAAAGATCCGGGGCATTATAGAGACAGATGCCGCCAGGGGTATGTCCTGGGCTATGGATCACCTGCAGTTTTTCCTCACCAATGGTAATCACGTCACCGCCCAGGACCTGGATATCAGCGGGAGGCGAGGCCTCAAGCCCGAGCATGGAGAAATACTTTACCACCTCCGGCCGGGAAAAGAATACCGCATCCGCCTCATGCATGACAATGGGCGCGCCACTGGCCTCTTTGAGCCGCCTGTTACCGCAGACATGATCGGGATGGCCATGGGTGGCACTAATATACTCAATGACCAGATTCGCCCGTTCCACCTCAGAGAGAATCTGCTCTTCATCACCGCCCGGATCAATCACCGCACACTTGCCGGTCTTGGCGCAGCTGACAATATAACAGCAGACGCCCATCACCCCAACAGTCAGTTGTTTAATAAACATAGCATGAACTACTTGAAGAAATAATAAAAAAAACAGAAAGAGAGAACCTCTGAAAAGTCCTCTCTTTCTGCTCACCACTCACTACTTATCATCCAGCAAGCAATCAGCAATCACACTTGGCAGGATTGCAGCCGCCTGTACCGCAACCACAACTGCTACTGGTCGCGGGCGCCATGGGCGCCATGTTCAGGGAGGTTTTTACCGCCGTCAAAGGCGGCAGACGATTTTCCACGGCCGTCACCACTGCGGCAAAGGCCTCGGTGGCCGGACTGACCGCATCGGAAGAAAGATACGGCACACCATCATCACCGGCAATCACCACCTTCGGATCCATGGGGACCCGCCCTAAAAACGGCAGCTCAAACTCGCGGGCCAACTCTTCACCACCGCCGGTCTTGAAGATATCGACGGTCTGATTACAGTGGGGGCAGACAAAACCGGACATATTCTCAATCACGCCGGTGATCTCCATGTTCACTGTCTTACAAAAACTAATTGATTTACGCACATCAGCAAGGGCAACCTTCTGAGGAGTAGTCACCACCACGGCCGTGACATTGGGAATGGTCTGGGCCACGGACAGTGGCTCATCACCCGTCCCGGGGGGGGCATCAATGATCAGATAATCAAGCTCACCCCAATCCATGTCGGCGACAAACTGACGGATAGCCTGGATCTTTAAAGGGCCGCGCCAGATAATGGCCTCGTCCCTGTCCTTCATCATATATTCGAGAGAGACGACCTTGAGATTATCATTATACTTCAGTGGTGGCACCAAGCCGTCCGGGGTCGAAGGTGGCTCCATGCTCCCTTTCAGATTCAACATCCGGATAACATCCGGACCATGGAGATCCACATCCATAAGCCCCACTTGATGGCCTCTTTTGGCAAGGCCCAGGGCAAGATTAACAGAAACGGTCGATTTTCCAACCCCGCCCTTGCCGCTCATGACCAGAATCTTGTGCTTGATTTTTCCCAGTGACCGGGTAATGGCATTGTCCTGTTGGGCCATCCGGGCCTGCTGTGATTCCTGACTGCCACACGTACCACTTGAGCAGGAACTGCTTGTTCCACATGAACTCGGCATTCTACTTCCTCCTGTAATATGAACTCTATGAGAGCAAAAGACAAACGTTTACTTTTAATAGGGTAGTGCTTAATTTTATGCGTCACAAAGGAAATTAAGCCAGCAGGCTCATCCCGGACACACGGCGACTCAAACTTTTTTACACAGTAATCCTGATATCTGTAAATGCAAATAAAATCCTGTAAGAGAGAGAGGCAGAATCTTCCAGGAATACTCTTTTTGTTGCTTTCTTCCCTTTCTGACCGTAATATATTTTTTTTTCATAGATTCTCCCTGTCAAGAAACTGTAACATCTTAATAAAGACGCTGAAGATGTCTTAAAGGAATCCCTTATGCTCGGCTGGTTCAAGAAAAAATTTGGCAAGATAGAAGAGCAGACTCCAACTCCAGATCAAGAACAGACTAGACAGACAGAAGAAGAGCAACCCACACCTTCCCAGGAGGCAGCAGCAGTCTTTATTGAACCACCCCTTGCCGCTGAGCCGGAACATACTGAAGAGCCCCCCTCAGCTCCGGAGCCCGCCCCGCCGACACTGCAACCACCTGATCACGTTGAGAAGCAGGTAAAATCCGGTCAGAACTCCACCTCCTTATTCCGTAGGCTTTCTGAACAACTGACCAAGACCAAAGAGTCTTTTGTCTATCGGATTGACACCCTTTTTCTTGGCAAAAAAGAAATAGACCAGGAACTGCTGGACGATCTGGAGGAGATCCTGATCACTGCCGATCTGGGGGTCAGTACCTGCCAGGAACTGCTGGACGAGGCCCGTCGCAAGGTAAAACGCCAGGAGCTTTCTGACCCGCAGATGTTAAAAAAGGTGCTCAAGGAGAAAATCCGTTCCTTTATCATAGACTCAGACCGGCCAGCCGAGCTGGTCATGCCCGACAAAGGACCCTTTATCATTATGGTGGTCGGGGTCAATGGTGTTGGCAAGACCACAACCATCGGCAAGATGACCCATAAGTTCACCAAGGCCGGACAGTCGGTGCTCCTGGTGGCAGCAGACACCTTCCGGGCAGCAGCGGTCGCCCAGCTTAAGATATGGGGGGAACGCAACAAGGTGCAGGTGGTCTCTCAGCACGAGGGCGCCGACCCTTCCTCTGTGGTCTTTGATGCCATGGACGTGGCCCTGGCTAAAAAGTATGATGTAATCATTATAGATACGGCCGGACGGCTCCATACCCAGGTCAACCTGATGGAGGAGCTGAAAAAAATCAAACGGGTCATCGGCAAGAAGATCCCAGGCGCCCCCCATGAGGTCATGCTGATCCTTGATGCCACCACCGGCCAGAATGCCATCTCGCAGGCCAAGCTCTTTAACGCCACGGTTGACATTACCGGTCTCACCCTGACCAAACTGGACGGCACGGCCAAGGGTGGGATCGTGGTCAATATCTGCCGCGAGCTCAAGATCCCCATCCGTTTTATCGGCATCGGTGAACAGCTCGAAGACCTGCGCGACTTTGACCCCAATGAGTTTATCGACGCCCTCTTCCAGGGAAAAGAGACCAACTAACCCCAAAACAAATTAAAAAAATGCCCTATCGACAACATAAACAACCTGGCTGCGGTGGCTGCCTGCTAATCCTGGGTCTCATAATACTGCTTACTGGCGGCGCCCCGGCCCTGCTTAATTTTGTGGGAGCGCTCATCTTTTCAGGCCTGGCAGGCGTCCTCATTTTCATTGCCATCTTCTGGGGCTTCTCCTACTGGGTACAGAAAAAGGTTTCAAGCTATGAGGCTTCGCAGAGCGAAAGCCATAATCGTTTTGTCTGGCTGCTGATTCAAACCCTGATCAATATTGCCAAGATCGACGGTAATATCACCAAGGAAGAGATCTCCACCATCCAGCGTTTTTTTCAGTATAATCTCCACTACTCTCAGGCCCAGATGTTCTGGGTCAAGGATCTGATCAAGGAGGCCGTTGCCTCAACCCAGCCCCTGGAGTCCCTGCTCCAGGAATTCAGGACAACCTTTGCCTATGAACCACGCCTGATCCTGCTGGAGCTGGTCTATCAAATCCTCTACACCAAGACCAAGGTCTCAGAGGCAGAACTTGGGGTGGCCCGCAATATTTCCGCCTACCTGCAGATCTCTGCCTATGATCAGCGGACCATTGAGGCAAAATACATGTACCGGCAGCAGCCTGGCGCTGCCACCCGGGATTCATCAGCCCACTACTATGCAGTGCTCGGTCTGGAGCCAGGGGCTGACATGGAGACAATCAAGAAGGCCTATCGAACCCTGAGCATGAAGTATCATCCGGACAAGGTGGTGCACCTTGGCGAAGAGTTCCGCAGCGTTGCAGAAGAGAAGATGAAAGAAATCAATGTCGCCTACGAATATTTCAAAAAACGATAAATAAAACAAAGAAAAACCAAGGGGAATTATGTCTATTTCTAATAAGATGCGTACTTTTGCCGAAACATCTTCCTGGATTCGCAAGATGTTTGAGGAAGGGGCCAAAATGAAGACCCAGTTTGGTGCCGAGAATGTCTTTGACTTCAGCCTGGGCAATCCCGATGTACCGCCGCCGCCTGAATTTACCTCGGTGATCAAGGAGATTGTTGCCGACCAGTCGCCCGGTGTCCACGCCTATATGCCCAATGGCGGCTATCCATGGGTTCGAGAGTCGCTGGCTACTAAACTCTCGGCCGAACAGGGGGTTACAGTCTCATTTGCTGATATGCTCATGACCTGCGGGGCAGCCGGCGCAATCAATATCGTCATGAAATCACTCCTCAACCCAGGAGAGGAGGTCATTCTGCTGGCCCCCTATTTTGTTTAATACAAGTTCTATGTAGACAACCATGGAGGAGTCAGCAAGATCGTGAACACCGACCAGGAATTCAACCTTGATCTGGCTGCCATTGAAGCAGCTATCACCGACAAGACCAAGGCTCTCTTCATCAATTCACCCAATAACCCCACAGGCCAGATCTATTCACAGGAGTCTCTGAACGCTCTTGGCAAACTCCTCGATGAGGCAGGCAAGAGACTCGGAACCACCATCTACCTCATTGCCGATGAGCCCTACCGCAAGATTGTCTTTGACAATCACGTGGTGGGCAGCGCCTTTCTGGCTACCAGGAACAGCATTGTTCTCTCTTCCTACTCAAAAGAACTTTCCCTGCCGGGTGAGCGCATCGGCTACCTGGCAGTCCATCCAGAGATAGAAGACAAGGCTGCACTGTTGGGCGCACTCACTCTCGCCAACCGTATCCTCGGTTTTGTCAATGCCCCGGCCCTTATGCAACGGGTGGTAGCGAGACTCCAGGACGTAAGCATTGACAGCTCAATCTATACTCGACGACGTGAATTGTTCTGCTCAATCCTCACTGAGGCCGGTTATGATTTTGTCCCCCCTAAGGGCGCTTTTTATATCTTCCCCAAGTCCCCTATTGCCGACGATGTGGCATTCTGCGCCATACTCCAGGAGCACAAAATCCTGGCAGTTCCTGGATGCGGATTCGGCGCTCCGGGCTACTTCAGGCTGGCCTTCTGTATTTCCGATGACGTGATCAAACGTTCAGCCGAGCCTTTTCAGAAGGCCATGGCCCAGGCCAGGGGCTAAGCAAGACATGTTCCC
>JANZPQ010000083.1:0-5363 GCA_038040945.1 Desulfobulbaceae bacterium
TTCAAAAACCTGGCAGCGGCGTGGCTGGCAATAATCGGATCCTGGCGTTCATCAATAAGATTGTCGATGCGCATCTATGTCTTTCCCGTTGAGCGGGTGAATTGCCAGAGACCGGAGGCCCCGACCTTGCTGTAGGCGTCAGGGTTAAAGGAGGACTCCACATGGGGCAGGTAGGCGAGTTCCTCAGGGAGATTGTATGAGCGAAATATTCTTCTGATCTCAGGTAGATAGGCGCCTGATCTTGTCACCCCTTGCCTGAATCGTTCTTTCTGGCCAATCTGGGTGCGGATGGACTCGCTTGCCTTGATAAGGTGTGATCTGCTGGCGCCTTTATACATGGAGGCGACTCGATGTTCTTCCTTGGATCGGGGAGGATTGCCCTTTGCAAGATGGGTCAGGATGGCAGAATATCTCAGTTTTATTGTTTCAAGGACGGGTTTGTTGAGCTGCTGAGCGCCAGGCAGCAGATAATCAATAATGGGGATCACCCCATAGATTTTTGTCAGGTCGTTTCTGTCATGGATAACTGCCTGGCTGGTAGAGTATGTTGAATAAATTTTTTCCCAGAAATCGACATTGGCCTGGATGGCGGGATAGACAGGGAAATTTCTGTTATTGACAGTCGCACCCGCATTGGCGGCATTGCCTGAAAAACAAAGAAGGGCTGCGGCGGTAATAAGAAAGTACGCCAGGGGCATTGGGACGATGGATTGTCGTAGGCGTGTAATAGTTTTTGAATTTGCTGAATGCATGATGTAAAGATGGGAAATTGAAAGATGAATGCTGAACTAAATTATTTTCTCTATTTAATCATAAGGAAGGCCTGATGTACACTCCAATATTGGCAACACTGGGTTTTATTCTTTCTCCAGACGGCCTTGAAACTCTGCTTGTTCACAGGAATAAGCGGCCCGATGATCAGCATCTGGGAAAATATAATGGCCTGGGCGGTAAGATTGAGAGGAGTGAGGATATTCTTTCGAGCCTCAAGCGGGAGCTTTTTGAGGAGTCTGGTCTCTTGTGTGAGGAGGCCACTTTGCGAGGGACGGTGAATTGGCCAGGTTTTGGTCGTGCCGGTGAAGATTGGTTCGGTTTTATATACAAGGTGGACCGTTTCAGTGGGATATCCAAGGCGTCTAATGAAGAAGGCGATCTGCAGTGGTGCCGCTTGGACAAGCTGCATCTCTTGCCCATGTGGGAGGGGGATAAATATTTTCTGGGTATGGTTTTCGACGAAGATCCCCTGCCATTTCATGGCTGCATGCCTTATCTGGATGGTCGTCCGTTGAGCTGGAGTTATTCCAGGGGTTGAAGTGATCAAGGTGCGACTGATGGGTCGTTTTGGCACCTGGATGACAATATTATTTTGTTGCAAGAGCTTATTGCTTGCAGAGAATAAAGGGCATGGGTATATATAAGAATTATAAAAAATTCTCTATTTCTTATAATAAATACAGGAGTAAATGATATGATACAGGATAGTGAGCTGGGGCGTCTTGAGGGATTTGTTTCTAAGTTGTTAGATAGGTTTAATGCCTTACAGGCGGATAAAAAGAGGGTCGATGATCTTCTGTTGCAAAGTGAGGAGTCCATTGTCGCTCTGCAGGATGAACTGGCATCTCTCAAGGATGAAAGAGGGGAGGTCAGCAATCGGGTGTCCGGGCTTTTGGAGCGCATTGAGGAGTGGGAGGCCGATGCGCTGGAAAGTGATGGTGAAGCTGGTATGACCAGCCGTAACCCCGAGGGGCGTGCGCAGGGAAGTCTCTTTTAACGTAGCCTTTGGTACGGTTTTTTTTGAGACGTGTCTTTTTGAGAAGGGTGCTGCTCATGAGATCCGTGGAGAAATGACTTGGAAAGGCTTGTTCGGTTTCAACTTTTAGGCCAGGAGTACAGCTTCTATACCGGGGCACCCGAGAACGAGGTGGCAGATATCCTTAATCTTGTAAAAGAACTGGTTGAGGAAAACATGTCCGGTCCCTCAGGGTCGATACCGGTGGGTAAGGTGGCGGTGTTGGTGAGTTTGAATATCGCCTCCAGGTATTTTGAATTAAAGGCTGAATTTGATACCTACAGAGCAGACACGGAGCAGAGGGTTGCCAGTTTGACGAGGCAGATTGATTCCGGTCTTTCTCCAGAAAAAAGAGAGGAGCGTAGATAAATCTCTTTTGTTTGCTCAAGATTCTGCTATACTTATAGTAAGTCAACTTGAGATATCTGTCGTTTTTATGTTGTTCTCGTTTTGTTTGATATGATATTAGTTGTAAATCTGTTTCCCTGCCCTGTTGGTGATCATCAGAATGTTGAGCCAACTCTCACAAAAAGGGTACCTCCACTATTCCCAGAAGGAAGAGCGCTCTGCATTTTTCCGGACGAGGCTATGAGTTATGCCCACCTATTTAATAGGTTTAATCATCCTGTTGACACGGCAGGGTGGGGATTTTATTGAGGATCCGTTACGAAACAACCATTCAGTCTGTTTCTGAATGGTTGTTTCGTAACGGCTTATTCACAGAACAACAGTGTTGTTCTGTTTTTTATATCCAGAGCGCCTTCGGAAGATCTCTTTAAGGTCGCTGGCGACAAGCCAGACTGAGGCGAGTTGACTGGAATTCATCAGCAAAATTATTGATTGCAGTTGGAATGACGCTGAGTAAGAGTACGAAATTCGGGAAGAAAAAATTGCGTTTATACTGTCAGTCGAGAAGTACAGGGATGTTTTTTGAAGGCTCCTGTAGGGCCTTGACTGGCTTCATATAGAAAGATTTAGTGTTCGCTCCCTTTGGTTCAGGGGTGATATTGACAGGTGGTACGTGATTCAGGTACGACTGTGATGTCTGAATATTGAATTATGCAATAATGTTACAGGGTTGACTGTTTTGTCGCTGTGCCTTTGTTGCTGCTTGTGTTTCTCCCCTTCCTCGTTTTTTTCTCTTCTGCGCTGCGGGCTTTGTCTCGTCCGCTGTCATGTTCCATTCCTGTTTAATCAGATCTTGCCTACCGGGATTAGAGTGTTATGGAGATATTGAACCAGCCAGTTTTGCTGTTGCCCTTTGGTTTATTGCTTGGCATCGTAGGTGGTTTTCTTTTAAGGAAACGCTTTGTTGAGGGCCATCGGGCTAACATAGAAGGTCAGGGGAAGCAGCTGATAGAAAATGCTATTCTTGAGGCGGAGCGGATCAAGAAAGACGCTGTGCTGCAGAGTAAAGAGTCTGTCTATCAGCTCAAGCAGGCTGTTGAAGAGGAAATACGGGCTGACAAGGCTGAACTCAAGGATGAGCGCCGGCAGCTCGGTGAGAAAAAAGAGCAGCTAAAAAGAGAAACAGAGAGTCTGGACAAAAGACAGAATGATGTTCGGAAGGGCGAGGACTTGCTGCGTCAGCAGGAAGAGGGCTTGCAGAAAAAAAATTATGAGGCGGAGCAACTTGTGCTTCGTCAGCGTGATGAGCTGGAAAAGATAGCGGGAATCGGTCGGGAAGAGGCAAGGAAATTGCTCATGGATTCAATGGAGAGTGAGGCGCGTATGCATGCCGCTAAAAAACTTGCTCGCATTGAAAGTGAGATGAAGATGGAGGCTGATAAAAAAGGGAAAAATATCCTGGCTCTTGCCATCTCCCGTTATGCCGGCGATTATGTTGCCGATAGAACCGTCTCCATGGTCCCTCTGCCTAATGATGAGATGAAAGGTAGGATCATCGGCCGCGAGGGGAGAAATATCCGTGCCATTGAGGCGGCCACCGGTATTGATATCATCATCGATGATACCCCGGAGGCGGTAATCCTCTCGGGCTTTAATCCGGTGCGTCGTGAAGTGGCTCGTCTTGCCCTGCTGCAGCTTATTAACGATGGCCGCATCCATCCGGCCCGTATAGAAGAGGTAGTCGCCAAGGTCACCAAAGAGCTTGAGGTATCCATGCGGGAGTCTGGAGAACAGGCTACCTTTGATGTGGGCGCCCATGGGGTTCATGTGGAGTTGATTACTCTCCTTGGCAGATTGAAATTTCGAACCAGTTATGGCCAGAATGTCCTCCAGCATTCTCTCGAGGTGGCCTTTCTCTGCGGCATTATGGCCGCAGAGCTGGGTATTGATGTAAAAATGGCCAAGCGGGCCGGCCTGCTCCATGATATCGGTAAGGCTGTTGATCATGAGGTGGAAGGATCGCATGCGATCATCGGTCGTGATCTGGCTAAGAAATATGGTGAGCCGGAGGAGGTGGTGTACGCCATTGGAGCCCATCATGAAGATCTGCCGCCCCAGAGCGTCCTTGATATTCTGGTACAATCGGCTGATGCCTTGTCAGGCGCCAGGCCTGGAGCTCGCAAAGAGATGCTGCAGACCTATGTTAAGCGACTGGAGGATCTTGAAAATATAGCCAATGCCTTTGATGGTGTTGAGAAATCATACGCCATTCAGGCAGGACGGGATCTTCGCATCATCGTTGATGCCAAAAAGATTCAGGATGCCGAGGCCATTCTCCTGAGCCAGGATATTGCCAAGAGCATTGAGGCGCAACTGACCTATCCTGGACAGATACGGGTCACCGTGATTCGGGAGACCAGGGCTGTCGAGTTTGCCAGATAGAAGAGAGCCTGAGTGCTGACAGCAGCAGTGCTGTTTTGCTATTTTTTACAGATCAACTGTTGGAGAAGTGAGTAAAAGAGCCATGCCTTCCATTGATGAACAGATAAAACTCATTGAGCGGGGAATCGTTGATTGTATCTCCCGCGAAGAACTTGTTAAAAAACTGGAAAAATCTGCGGCAAGCGGAATTCCTTTGCGGGTGAAGGCCGGTTTTGATCCAACGGCCCCTGATCTGCATCTTGGCCATACCGTTTTGCTGCAGAAGTTGAAGCAATTTCAGGATCTTGGCCATGATGTTTACTTCCTGATCGGTGACTTTACCGGCATGATCGGTGATCCGACAGGCAAGTCTGAGACCCGCAAGGCCCTGACCCGTGAGGATGTGGCCAGAAATGCGGAAAGTTACAAGGAACAGGTCTTTAAGATCCTTGATCCTGAGAAGACCAAGGTTGTCTTTAACAGTCAGTGGCTGGCCAAGCTTGACTCCTTTGACATGATCCGGCTCGCCTCTGAACTCACCGTTGCCAGAATGCTGGAACGGGAAGATTTCAAGGTTCGTTTCAGGGAGGGGACTCCCATCTCTATCCATGAGTTTCTCTATCCCCTTATCCAGGGCTATGATTCCGTGGCCATCGAGGCCGATGTCGAACTTGGCGGCACTGATCAGTTTTTTAATCTGCTCATGGGCCGTGATCTCCAGCGCTCGCGCAATCAGGCCCCCCAAGTAGTGCTCACCCTCCCCCTCCTTGAAGGGTTGGACGGGGTGAACAAGATGAGCAAGTCT
>JANZPQ010000084.1:0-3151 GCA_038040945.1 Desulfobulbaceae bacterium
CCGATAAAGAGGACACCTTCTGCCTGCCGCTCTGCCGTAAACAGGATCCCGCCCAGGTTCTGACCATTCAGCATGATCCGGGCAAGCTGCAGAGAACCGGAGAGAGAGCCACCGTCGTCGACAAGGAGACCTTCGCCCTTCAGCTCGAATACCATCACATCAACAGGTGAGCGGAGCGCAAGACCATTACTCTCAACCTGCCATTTGCCATCGGCAATGGTGATCGCAGCCAGAAATGGCGGCGTATCTCCAGCCCCGGCGGCTTTAAGAAGCCAGCTGTTGTTTTCACCTCTCAGGGCGAATTGCTCAATCTTGCAAGTAAGATCAAGAGAGCTGATAGCAAACGGCTTCAGCCCCATCTTGCCTTCGGCGGCAAACTGCAGCCGCCCTGAGAGATCCTGACCCAGAAAAGCGTCCAGAAATATCAACGGAAAATCGAGGGCTTCCACCCTGAAGTTGATGGCCTTGTCCGCCACCGCTGCCTTGAAGGTAACAGCAAGTTCCTGGCCTTCCGGCTGGAGAATAAGCGAACCAGTCATCGGCGCAGTAATATCTCCCCTGTCCTGACGGCTTTCCTGTCCAAACTGCAGGCGAAAAGGCCATTGTTCCATGCGGCCGGCCACCCCGTAACGAAGCAGGCCGCGGTTGATGCTGAACTGGCCGATAGTGCCGGGCAAGGAAAAAACCGGCTCTCCTGATTGCCTTGCACCCCCTTCATCTTTGGAAAACCCGTCAGGGACAAAACGGCCATCCATCCATTCCCCATGAATCTGCAGCCCCTCAAGGGCCAGACGTTCAACATGGCGGCTGAAAAGGCCGGACAGGGAATAGTTGAGTTGCAGGGTATCAATGCGCAGTGCCGGCTGATCCGGGTTCCCCAGAATAATAGCCTCCAAATCGGCCCCGGAAATTCCGACCCGACGCACCGTACAGGAAAAGGGCTGATCCGGTAGGGATCTGGTCACCAGATACTCTATGCTTTTCTCCACAAGGGAAGGGAAATTCAACCCCAGCACAGCCCACAGGATCAGCAGCGCCAATGCCCCTGCACCCAGAATCCAACTCAGCCGTTTTTTCACCATGCAACTCCTTCCCAGTTCGCCAGAGCCCAGATACCCTTCCTACCAAAAGGCCACTGTAACAGAAAAGGTAGCAGAATGCTCTCAGACCAAGTCCATGAGCATGAGTTATCTCCCCCGCAGAATACCTTGACCAATTGCTACCATGGCCCCCTCTTTTCGCGGATTTTAAAAATCATTCACTGAATATCATCCACCCTTGCACATTGCTATTTTTATTTCACCAGGTATAATTTTCATATTAGCTGTTCAACATGTTTCAATGTAAAAAATGAGTGCTGACAGAAGGAGGATGGCTTATACCCTGCTGATTGGAATACGCCCTGCCCTCTACCTTCCTGTGACATCCCGTCACTACTTGAACAACAACACCTGATGCCAAGGAGTATAGTTATGAGTGATATAAAACAGGGCAAGTGTGAAGATTGCGGCAAGGATTATAAGGATATCCTGACCGTCTGTGGCCATTGCGGCTATTCACCCCATGGTACTTTTACAACTGCGGCTTCCGATCCATATTGGAAATGTGGGAATTGTGGCAGGACCGTACAGACAGCGAACCCTCCTGAGAAGTGTCCGGGATGTGGTGATACCTGCGACTTCAAGAATGTCACCTGCTACGATCCAGCCTGTGGCGGACCCGGAAATACTGATCCCAGGCTTTAAGGTTATATCCATGACCATATATTATTTTTTCCAACATTCTGTTGAAAAAAATATTTTATGTAAATTTTGAGTAGGGGTAAAAAAGGAACCTTTCCTCTCAAAGAGTTACCGTCGCTCGTCAAGAATGGACAGCAAGGCTGCCGAAGAGCGACGCCAGAATGCGTGCCGCTTTATGGCGTCGCGTTGAGTGAGCGGTTAGCCTCTGAGGCCTTCTGGCTATAGAGTTTTTTGAGTAATTCAGTTCTTTTCCTATTAATACCCGCATCGCCATAACCGACTCTCGAGGCTGAGCGGATATGAATCACTTGCTGTGTCGAATCGATTCTTACTTCTAAATCATCCACAAAGCCGAAAATAGCCGACGAAAAGGTAGCCGCAAAAGAATGGTCACTTTCAGTTAGAATGGTCCCTCCCATGCCTCTCACCACATTTTTGAGAATGGATAAGGGCTCAAAAGTGATGTTTTGAGGAAGAGGGATTGGGTCAATGGAATGGGTGGCATCATTTTTTTGTTCACTGCAGACGCAATTAGGCGTATCAGGGCATTTCGCCAGACTGCCTGTGACCAGAGCCGGGGCTTTTCCTGACCTGGATATTACCCCAAGGATGGAGAGCAAGAGAACGCAGGAGACGATAAGGAGGGACAAGATGATAAGAACAGTTTTCATATGGCCTTTCTTAAAGGGGAAAACGTGTGAGTTTAGGGGCTGAGAGGTATGAGTCCAATACCTTTGTCATCTTTTCATTTGTCATTTTTCTTTGAAAACGGATGCCATTATTTTTAAGATTAAAATAATCCATGGGAATCCATGGAAGAGAAAATCAAACCAGTCTAATGGCTTGATCAAATCTCCCTGTATCAACATTGATAATTTCTCGACAATATGGGGAGGGGAAAAGGGAGCTAGTCCGAGCGTTACACACAGGACTATAACCACCCCCCAATTGAATTGATCAACTACGGATAATATGCTTTTCATCATTCTTCATCCTCATAACTGAGATCTTGGGCCGATCCTGCTGTTTGGCCTGCTATTTACTTCGTTCTTTCAATATCTCCGGACTGTATCCTAATCCCTGGCCCGAGGGAACATCAATCAGAATAAAGTCAGAACATTCCTGGGCCTTAAGGACCAAAGTCTCATGAATATCGACACGAGCCTGGTCCTTGGCAACCAGTTCTTGACCATTGACCGATAGGTGACCGTCGGTCAGGTAGATAAAAATCCGGCGGTCGGTAGTAGCCTTGTGGGTAACTTCTTTCCCCGCCCCCAGATTACTGCGATAGATGGTGGCATCCGTATGAAAAGTGACTACCCCGGAGATGTTCTGGCCGGACGCCACGGGAAAAAGGCAATTCTGCCAATCCGAGGCTGCAAACGTCTTCTGGTCATATGTTGGCGTAA
>JANZPQ010000085.1:0-5149 GCA_038040945.1 Desulfobulbaceae bacterium
TGGAGATCCTCAAACAACCCCAGTATCAGCCGCTGCCCATGCAGAAACAGGTGACCATCCTTTATGCAGGAGCCAATGGATACCTTGACAGCCTTCCGGTCAATACCCTCAAGGATTTTGAAGCCGAGCTGTTCAACTATATTGAGTCCAATGACCCTTCAATCTTTGCTGATCTGAAGGCGCAGGAAGTCTTTACTGACGAGATCAAGGCCAATCTCAATAAGGCTTTGACCAGTTTCAGTGCGACCTTCAAAGCAACAAAAGGTATCAACTAAGAGAGGATAGAGTCCTGCCATGGCGAGCTTAAAAGAAGTTAAAAACAAGATTGCTGGTGTTAAGAAGACTGCGCAGATAACAAAGGCCATGAATATGGTCGCCTCTGCCAGGCTTCGCGGTGCCCAGATGAAGATGGAGGCCTTTCGGCCCTATTCTTCCAAGTTTGACGAGGCGATGTCCAATCTGTCAGGGGGGGCCAATACAGGTTCCTTTCCCCTGATGGAGGTCAGAAATGTTGCCACTGTGGAAATAGTGATTGTAACATCTGATCGTGGTCTCTGTGGCTCCTTCAATGCCAATATCAATAAACTTGCAGAGCAAAAGATGAAGGCCTACGAAGCAGAAGGAAAGAAAGTCAGCTTCGTCTGTGTGGGCAAGAAGGGCTACCAGCATTTTAAAAAGACCGGCAAGGTACGCAAGTCCTATACCGATATTATGGCAGCCTTCCAGATGTTCCATGCCCGTGAAATTGCGCAGGATATTGCTGAGAATTTCGTGAAAGGGGCAGCCGATAAAGTTGAAGTTCTCTATGGTCATTTCAAATCCGTGGCCAGTCAGCGGCCGGCTGCTCAGGACATGCTGCCGGTACAACCGGTAGTGGTCGAGAGTGCTGCCACGACCGCGATCAGTGGCGACTACATCTATGAACCCTCCACCGAGGAGATCATGGATGTGATGCAGCCGCTGTATCTGAATGTTATTTTGTATCATGCCATGCTTGAGGTGGGTGCCAGTGAGCATGCCGCGAGGATGACGGCCATGGATAATGCCACTACCGCCTGTCGTGATATAGTAAATAACCTGACATTGATTTATAATAAGGCGCGTCAGGCTGCCGTTACCAATGAGTTGATGGATATCGTTGGTGGCGCTGAAGCCCTTAAGGGATAATAGACCATTACCAATTTTAAGACTTTAAGGAGGGGTGAATCCCTATGAGTGTACAAAACGTAGGAAAAATAATTAAAGTAATCGGTCCGGTTGTTGACGTTGAATTTCAGCCCGGCAACCTGCCAAATATCATGAACGCGCTGTTCGTCAGTAATCCCGGCATCTCGGATGTGGCTGACAATCTTGTTATCGAGGTTGCCCTGCATCTCGGTGATAATGCCTGCCGTTGTATTGCCATGGATACCACCGATGGTCTGGTACGCGGCATGGAGGCACGCGACAGCGGCCTGCCCATCACCATTCCAGTAGGACCCGCTGCCCTCGGTCGGATCATGAACGTTGTCGGCCGTCCGGTTGATGGACTCGGTCCCATCAGTTCTGATAAGACCATGTCCATTCACCGCGATGCCCCGCTCTTTACCGAGCAGGACACCGAGGTCCGGGTTCTGGCGACCGGTATTAAAGTTATTGATCTCCTCGTTCCCTTCCCGATGGGTGGCAAGATGGGACTGTTTGGCGGCGCCGGTTGCGGCAAGACCGTTATCATGATGGAGATGGTAAATAACATTGCCCAGCATCATGGTGGTATTTCCGTATTCTGCGGTGTTGGTGAGCGTACCCGTGAAGGAAACGATCTGTACCAGGAGATGAAGGCCTCAGGCGTTCTGCCGAAAGCTGCTCTCGTGTATGGTCAGATGACTGAGCCTCCAGGCGCCCGTTCTCGTGTGGCCCTGACCGGTCTGACCGCGGCCGAGTATTTCCGTGACGAAGAGGGCCAGGACGTGCTCTTCTTCGTAGATAATATCTTCCGTTTTACCCAGGCAGGTTCCGAGGTATCAGCCCTTCTTGGACGTATTCCTTCTGCCGTTGGCTATCAGCCAACACTGGCCACTGACCTTGGCGCCCTGCAGGAGCGAATTACTTCGACCACCAAGGGTTCCATTACCGCTGTTCAGTGTGTGTATGTACCTGCAGATGACTTGACCGATCCTGCACCGGCCACCACCTTTGCCCATCTTGACGGAACCGTTGTTCTCTCCCGTCAGATTGCAGAGCTGGGGATCTATCCAGCGGTTGATCCGCTCGATTCTACATCCCGTATTCTTGATCCCAACGTTGTTGGTCAGGAGCATTACGATGTGGCCCGCGGGGTTCAGATCACCCTGCAGAAGTACAAGGATCTTCAGGATATCATCGCCATCCTTGGTATGGATGAGTTGTCTGAGGAAGATCAGGTCCTTGTTGCCCGGGCCCGTAAGGTTCAGCGCTTTCTGTCACAGCCCTTTACCGTTGCCGAGGTTTTCACCGGCATGGACGGCAAGTTTGTAAACGTTGCCGATACCGTTCAGGGATTTAAAGAAATATTGGAAGGTAAGTATGATCATATGGGCGAGAATGCCTTCTATATGGTTGGCACTATCGAAGAGGCCCTTGCCAAGGCAAACAAAGAGAAGGCATAATTTTCTCGATAAGGAGTCGTAACGTAATAAGCATGTCTGTTTTGCTCCTTTCGTTACGACTCTTTATGCCGCTCTCGGCAGTAAACTGTACCAGTTATTTTTAGAATAACGGCTTAAGAGGTCAATTCAATGGCTCAACAAATACGACTTGAAGTGGTTACCCCCAATGGCGCTGTCGTCAGTGAAGATGTCGATATCGTCAATGCCCCAGGCTATGGTGGCGATTTTGGTGTTCTTGCTAACCATGCCCCTTTTCTTTCCACCATCAGGATTGGTCTGCTTTCCTATGAGCAGGGAAAGAAACGTGAAAATATCATGATCAGCGGTGGATTTTGTGAAGTGTCCAATAACAAGATCACCTTTCTGGTGGAAAGTGCAGAGCTTGGACGGCAGATTGACGTTGACAGGGCCATGAGGGCCAAGGAACGCGCCGAACAGCGCCTTGCCCAGGTCACTCAGCACGATGATTTAATCAATAGAACCCGGGCGGAAGCTGCATTGCAACGATCACTAGCGCGCATGAAGGTCTCGAAAATGACTTGATTCATTGAAAGATGAATGATAAAAAAAGGTCGCCCCTGCAGAGGGACGGCCTTTTTTTTTATAATACAAGCCAGATCGTTGCTTCTCCTTGCGGGTTGGGTTGAGGGAGAAGTTGGGTTAGGTGCGTCTTTTTGCACCGTAACCCAACAATGCAACCATTGTTGGGTTACGCGATACAGCCGCTAACCCAACGATCCTGATAAATTATCACACATCCTAAATCTATAACGCCAAGAGGAAATATGAAAGCACAAGAGCGTATGGCCATTGCCCGGCAGATGGCAGTTGAATTGCCAGTATCTGAGAGGATAACCAATTTTAATGAGATAGTGGAGGGTTACTCCACTGATACTGCTATCCTGGAGGCCAACCGCTGTCTGCAGTGCAAAAAACCAGTGTGCCGCGACGGCTGTCCTATCCATAATGATATCCCCGGCTTTATCGCTCTCCTGCGCGACTCTGAGTTTGAAAAGGCCTACTGGAAGATTCGCGAAACCTCTTCCATGCCTGCTGTCTGTTCGCGGGTCTGTCCGCATGAGTTTCAGTGTGAAGGCTCATGTATCCTCGGCAAAGGAAAAGGTCAGGCCGTCTCTATCGGCATGCTTGAGCGCTTTGTCGTCGACTGGATGGTTGTAAATAAAAAGAATTTAGCCACTTCCTGCGCCCTGCCGACTGGCAAGAAGGTAGCCATTATTGGTTCCGGTCCTGCTGGTATGTCTGTTGCCTATTATCTCTCCCATAAAGGGATTTCCTGCACCGTCTTTGAAACCCTCGTTGAGTTTGGCGGCATGTTGACCGTTGGCATTCCGGCCTTCCGTCTACCCCGTGATATTATTCAGGCTGAATTTGATGCCCTGAAAAGTTGTGGGGTGACTATGATAAAAGGCGTCACCATCGGCCGCGACAAGAGTCTGGCAGATCTCAAAGATGAGGGTTTTGACGCCGTATTTCTAGGGGGCGGGGCCCATGCCAGTCGTAAATTGGGTCTGGAGAATGAGGAGAATACGGAAGGGGTGATGCATGGTGTCGATTATCTGCGCCGCATCAATCTCGGTGAAAAAATTGATCTTGGCAAGAAGGTTGTGGTTGTAGGCGGTGGCAATGTGGCGATCGATGTGGCCCGTACAGCGCTGCGACTCGGATCTGTCGATGTCTTTATCCTCTATCGTCGATCCAAGGATGAGATGCCCGCCTCACGTGCCGAGGTGCATCATCTGGAGGAAGAGGGGGTGCGCATTGAGATGCTGGCCGCACCGGTGAAGATTCATTCCGAGAAGGGAAAACTTGTTGGTGTCGAGTGCGTCCGTATGGAGCTTGGTGAACCTGATTCGTCCGGCAGAAGAAGGCCTGTGGTCCAGAACCTCTCTAATTTTATCATTAAGGCCGATTCCATTATCCCTGCCATCAGTCAGAATGTTGATCATACTGCAGACCAGGGCCAGGAGTTTAAGCTTACCAGCTGGGGCACCTACGAAACTGATCCGCTGACCCTGCAGACCTCTGTCGACTGGATTTTTGCCGGCGGAGACAACGTCCTTGGGCCGCAGACTGCCGCCAAGGCTGTTTTTCAAGGCAAGGTTGCCGCCGAATCCATTGAACGGTTTTTAAATGGTCAGGACCTGATGACCGACCGGCACTTTCTCTGTGAACTGGATACATAAAAAAACATTCTTCGGATACTCTTCTGCGCGACCAAGGTCAACTCTCACCGGATCTCACCTTCCGCGATCCTTACGTGCTGGATTTTCTTGGCCTGTCCGACAGCTATTCCGGAAAAGACCTCGAATCCGCCATCCTGGCTGAACTTAATTCTACTTTGTATTGTTTCACCGTCGTATCTGGCGATTCTTTAAACCCCCATAATACCCCCAGAATAAGGGGGGAAAATTTATACCCCACCATGTTAAGGTGGGGGTATGGGGGGTTGTGCGGTTGGTGTTTTTAGTAATATGACAAAGTATAATTAAGCGATTAATTGT
>JANZPQ010000086.1:0-9506 GCA_038040945.1 Desulfobulbaceae bacterium
AAGCCATGACTCCGGGCGGCATGACGTACAATATATCTCCAGGGAAACCATTTCATCCACATCACTTTTTTCCTCCTGCCAGATAGACCTCCAACATCCTGCGCGCCAGCCGGGTGCAGTAGATGAGCAGACCGAGAACAACCAGAAAACCGACTCCATAAAAGAACCACTGAGCCGGTGTTCTTTCTATCCTCTGCGAATGGAGCATGGTCAGGTCTGCGGCCAGGGAGCCCAGATAGACATTAAAAAAGGTGATGGGCATGATGCCAAAAAAAGTACCCACGCAGAAATCCCGCAGTGAAAAGCCGGCAAGGCCGAAATAATAATTGGAGAGTTTAAAGGGGAAAAAGGGGATAAGACGGGTGAGAAGAACAACACCCCACCCCCTCCGCTGCGACAGATTGGCTATTGACTGAAAACGGGGATTGTAAAGGCAGTAGCGAGCAATCTTTGTTGTGGCCAGAAAGCGGCGGGCAATCAAAAAGGCAAGGGATCCCCCCAGGGTGGTGGCCAGAATCACATAGATCCCGCCATGAACAATGCCAAACATGAAACCGGCGCCGAGCGTGAGGAGGACGCCCGGCAAGACCAGAACGACGACCAGGGCATCAACAAGGATAAAAAGAAGCGGCGCCCACGCCCCTTGCAATTCAAGCCATTCAAGGAAACGCAAGGCATGCTCATCGAGATCAAAATGAAAGAGCAGAGCGATCCCTGCCATGACCAGCACGACCGTTATCAGCAGATGGCCATTCTGATATAAGTGATGAAAGATCTTCTTTATCATGGCAATACACCCTCCACAATCAGCGATTTGAGGACAGAACGATCCTGCCCGCGCTCAATTTTATAAGGCCGGAACACTCTCAGAGTATAAATAAGCATACTACAAAAAAGAGAGATAACAAAACCTGGATCCTTAAAATAACAGTTGACAACTTTTTGAATAAGTACAATATGTAAATAATAATTATTCCTAACGAGGTGACCTGTGTCCAAGAACAAAAAAATTAACACGTCACTCCAGCAGCAGATGAAGTCCTTTGAGGAGGCATGCAGGAGCGCTGATCTCAAATTGACCCATCAACGCCTCGAGATCTATCGTGAACTGGCAACGGCCACTGACCATCCATGCGCAGAGACCCTGCACAGAAGATTACAGAAGAGCATGCCCACCCTTTCACTTGATACGGTCTACCGCGCCCTGGCCACCTTTGCCCAGCATCACCTGGTAAAAAAGGTGCAGACCGTTGACAGCCAGGCCCACTTTGAGGCCCAGATGAGCCAGCATCATCATGTCATCTGTGACAGCTGCAAAGAGATAATGGATTTTCAATGGGAAGCCTTCGATGCCTCCAGCGTACCCGGAGATATTGAGCGGTGGGGATCCATTAAGAACAAGAATGTGACAATGCACGGCACCTGCCGGAAATGTCAGGCGACACTACAGGGAGAGAAGCAAACGTAGGCCGGACTCTTTTTTGCCTATTAGTAGGAAAGATTACGACCTAGTTTTTAATACCAGATGCACTTCTTTCCTATATTTCTTTTTTGTCAGCTCCTTGGATATCGATCGAAAATAAGATATACCCAAAAGAGATTAAAAATATCTTTCGGGAAAAGCGTGTCTTCCCGAATCACTCAAAACCATCAACACAGGAGATCAGCACAGGGCCACTCTGAAAGGAACCCAGACCGAAAAAAACATCCTGACCGCCTTCTGCGGCGAGTCACAGGCCCGTAATCGTTACACCTATTTTGCCGCCCAGGCCAAAAAAGAAGGCTATGTGCAGATCTCCAAGATCTTTGAGGAGACGGCCAATCAGGAAAAGGAGCATGCAAAACGTCTGTTCAAGCTGCTGGAAGGCGGCGAGGTCGAGATCCGCGCCACCTTCCCGGCCGGGGTCATCGGCACAACCGTAGAGAATCTGACCGAGGCGGCTGGCGGCGAGAACTACGAGTACACCATCATGTATCCAGGATTTGCCAAGGTGGCCAGAGACGAGAGCTTGCAAGCAATCGCCGTAATCTTTGAGGCTATTGCCGTGGCTGAGAGGCAGCACGAGAAGCGTTACAACGATTTAAAGGCCAATATCGCCGCAGGCCGTGTTTTCAAACGAGAGGAAAAGGTTACCTGGAGCTGCCAGAATTGCGGCTATCTCCATACAGGAGACAATGCTCCTGAAAAATGTCCGGCCTGCGACCATGGCCAGGCCCATTTTGAGATATTGGCTGAGAACTGGTAGTGGTGAGGCGCCAGTCTGCATTCAGGTTGACACTTGCTTTACCAGTTCATTGAACGAAACCAAGAAATTAAAGGAGAAAGACCATGCAGGACGAAAAGAAGAAACTGACCACCAACGCTGGGGCCCCCGTCCCAGACAACCAGAACATCATGACCGCAGGAGCCCGCGGTCCCGCATTATTACAGGATGTCTGGTTTCTTGAGAAACTCGCTCATTTCGACCGCGAGGTCATCCCCGAGCGAAGAATGCACGCCAAAGGTTCCGGGGCATTTGGTACCTTTACCGTCACTCATGACGTCAGCCGCTACACGAAGGCAAAAATTTTCTCCGAGATTGGCAAGAAGACCGAGCTTTTCACCCGTTTCTCAACAGTGGCAGGTGAGCGCGGGGCCGCCGATGCGGAGCGCGACATCCGCGGCTTTGCCGTCAAGTTTTACACCGAGGAAGGCAACTGGGATATGGTGGGCAACAACACGCCCGTCTTCTTCCTGCGTGATCCCCTCAAGTTCCCGGACCTCAATCACGCCGTCAAACGTGACCCCCGTACTAATCTGCGTAGCGCCAAAAATAACTGGGACTTTTGGACCTCTCTTCCCGAGGCGTTGCATCAGGTCACCATCGTCATGAGCGACCGGGGTATTCCCGCCAGTTATCGGCATATGCATGGTTTCGGCAGCCATACCTTCAGCCTCATCAGCGCCAATAACGAGCGCTACTGGGTCAAATTTCATTTTGTCTGCCAGCAGGGGATCAAGAATCTGACTGATGCGGAGGCGGAGACTCTGGTAGGAAGATGCCGTGAAAGTCACCAGCGTGATCTCTATGAGTCCATTGAACGGGGAGATTTCCCCCGCTGGAAGCTCAAAATCCAGGTGATGCCGGAAAATGAAGCAGCCACCTGCCCGTATAATCCTTTTGACCTCACCAAGGTATGGCCGCATAAGGACTACCCGCTCATCGAGGTCGGAATGATGGAACTGAACCGCAACCCGGAAAACTACTTCGCCGAGGTCGAGCAGGCAGCCTTCAACCCGGCAAATGTGGTTCCAGGTATCAGTTTTTCACCGGACAAGATGCTGCAGGGCCGCCTCTTCTCCTACGGCGATGCCCAGCGCTACCGCCTGGGAGTGAACCACCATCTGATCCCGGTGAACGCCCCACGTTGTCCCTTCCACAGCTATCACCGCGACGGCGCCATGCGGGTGGATGGCAACCATGGCAGCACCCTGGGCTACGAGCCCAACAGCTACGGAGAGTGGCAGCAGCAACCGGACTTTGCCGAACCGCCTCTCAGTCTGGAAGGCGCAGCCGACCACTGGAACCACCGGGAGGATGAAGATTATTTCAGCCAGCCCGGCCTGCTCTTCCGTCTCATGAGCCCTGAACAGCAACAGGCGCTCTTTGGCAACACCGCGCGCGGAATGGGCGATGCCCCGAAAGAGATCAAGATTCGGCACATCGGCAACTGCCTCAAGGCCGATCCGGCCTATGGCAAAGGAGTGGCGGACGCGCTTGGTCTTACACTGCTCCTGGTTGAAGAATAAAAACAAGAAAGAAAAAAACTGAATTCGCGCAGAGATGCAGAGAGACGCTGAGAAATATTTTTTTACTTTTTCTCTGCGCCTCTGCGGGGAAGGTAAGAGAAGATCAACATCAGCCAAAAGAACAACAAAAGTTGCATGCACGGTGCTGATGCACGATCAGTGCAACTAAGCCGTTGTCAGCAAACAACATGGCCAAGCGAATGACCAAGACGGCATAATGGACCGCAAAGAAATAGGTATAAAAGGCCAGATTATTTCTTAACGGCCCCTAAGCCTTGACGCAATCCATCGAGTAGACGACCTTGCCGTTTTTCACTTGTTTTACCAGGCCGTGGATATCGGTGTCGAATACGGGGAAATTTTCATTGAAACTGCGGGCGAATTTCAGGTACTCGAGGATCGTCCTGTTGACCCGCTCGCCTGGAATAAGCAGGGGAATCCCGGGAGGATAAGGAGTCAACAGGATGCTTGTGATCCGGCCTTCAAGATCATCAATCTCAACCCGCTCGATATCGTTATGCACCATCATCGCATAGGCGTCAGCCGGCTTCATCGCCGGCTCCATGTGCGAGACATACATCTCTGTGGTCAAGCGCGCCACATCATTTTCCTTGTACATGTCATGAATCGAGTCACAGAGATCCTTCAGGCCGATGCGGTCATAGCAGGGGAATTTTTTGAGAAAGGTCGGCAGCGCCCGCCACAAGGGCGCATTGCGGTCATAGTCATCCTTGAACTGTTGCAACGCTGCCACCAGGGTATTCCAGCGCCCCTTGGTGATGCCGATGGTAAACATGATGAAAAACGAATAGAGACCAGTCTTTTCGACAATAACACCATGTTCCGACAAATAACGGGTGACGATCGCCGCCGGAATACCGGTGACGGAAAAATCGCCGCTGACGGCCAGCCCCGGCGTAATGATGGTCGCCTTGATCGGATCAAGCATATTGAAGCCATCGGCCAGATTGCCAAAGCCGTGCCAGGACTCACCCGCGCGCAGAAGCCAGTCTTCACGCTCGCCCATACCCTCTTCCGCCAGCTCCTCCGGACCCCAGACCTTGAACCACCAGGAATCGCCAAACTCCGCATCCACCTTGCGCATGGCGCGGCGGAAATCCATGGCCTCAAAAATGGATTCCTCAACCAGCGAGGTTCCACCAGGCGGCTCCATCATGGCCGCGGCCACATCGCAGCTGGCAATAATCGCATACTGGGGACTGGTGGAGACATGCATCAGATAGGCCTCATTAAAGCGGTCCCGATCCAGGAGACGGGTTGGCGATTCCTGCACCAGGATCTGACTGGCCTGACTCAAGCCCGCCAGCATCTTATGGGTCGATTGACAGGCGTAGACCATTGGCCCTTCGGATCGTTTGGTATCACGGCCAATGGCGTGCATGCCATGATAGAATTCATGAAAAGTGGCGTGCGGCAGCCAGGCCTCGTCAAAATGGAGATTGACCACACTGTCACCCAGGATCTGCTTGATGGTATCAACATTATAGAGAATTCCGTCATAGGTGGACTGGGTAATGGTCAACATCCGCGGCTTGGCACACAGATCCTTGGCAAAAGGGTGGGCGGCAATCTTGGCGGCAATGGTCTCCGGCAGGAATTCGGATTTCGGGATCGGCCCGATAATACCATAATGATTGCGCGTGGGCATGAGGAAGACCGGCACCGCGCCCGTCATGATGATGGCGTGCAGGACTGATTTATGACAGTTGCGGTCGACCACCACGACATCGTTATCAGCGACATTGGCATGCCAGACGATCTTGTTGGAGGTGGAGGTGCCGTTGGTGACGAAAAAGAGATGATCGGCGCCGAAGATACGGGCCGCATTCTGCTCCGAGGCGGCCACCGCACCGGTGTGGTCGAGCAGTTGTCCCAGTTCATCGACCGCGTTGCAGACATCGGCGCGCAACATGTTTTCGCCAAAAAACTGATGAAACATCTGCCCTACCGGACTTTTCAGGAAGGCGACCCCGCCGGAATGGCCGGGACAGTGCCAGGAATAGGAGCCGTCGGCCGCGTATCCGGTCAGGGCGCGGAAAAAGGGCGGCGCCAGGGAATCGAGATAAATCCGGGCCTCACGGATAATGTGGCGGGCCACAAATTCCGGGGTATCTTCAAACATGTGAATAAAGCCGTGCAGCTCCTTGAGCACATCATTGGGGATATGCCGCGAGGTCCGGGTCTCACCATAGAGAAAGATGGGGATATCCTCATTACGCCGCCGGATCTCCGCCACAAAGAGACGCAGCTTCTCGATGGCCTCATCCTTCTGATTTTCATCGGTAAACTCATCGTCATCAATGGAGAGGATAAAACAGGAGGCCCGGTTCTGCTGCTGGGCAATCATGGCGGTATCGCCGAAACTGGTGATACCGAGGGTCTCCATACCCTCACTCTCAATGGCCTCGGCCATGGCCCGAACCCCGAAACCCGATGCGTTTTCAGAGCGAAAATCTTCGTCGATAATAACGACGGGAAAACGAAATTTCATCTATCCAACCTCAACAATGATACGTTTTAAAAAAACAGTATTATTCAACAGAAACATTACTGTTCAGAACCTTGAATCTCTTGATACAAGAAGAAAAAAATTTCATAAAAAAACAGCTCTCATATACCACGCACCAGAGAATCTCACAAGCAAAGATGTTTTGCACATTTCCAGCTAACATGCTAGAGTGTCAAATTTTTTAGTATATATTTAATACGCTGTTCTTTCTTTAAATTACGTACTTGCCTTCCGTCTTCTATCAGCAACAAAGAATCAAAAAGTTGTTTCTCCCCTGAGGTATCTATGCGTATCATGATCGTCGGCGCGGGAATGGTCGGCTACCACCTGAGCGAAAAGCTCTCAGTAGAGGGGCAGGAAGTTGTTCTCATCGATCAGGATGAGTCCAAACTCCGCCGCATAGAACGGGATCTCAATATCCTGACCGTCCGGGGCAGCGGCGCATCAGCCCGTGTCCTGGAAGAAGCCGGCATCGCCCAGACAGACCTCTTCATTGCCGTGACCGACAGCGATGAGGTCAACCTCATCGCCTGCATTATCTCAAAAAGCTACAATGTCACAACCCGGATAGCCCGGGTGCGTAATGACGACTTTTACACCCAGGGCACCTCTCAGGCCGAAAAGGCGCTCGGCATCGACCTGTTGATCAGCCCCGACCTGGCCATGGCCGACGAGATCATGCACCTCATCAATGTTTCCGCCGCCTTTGAGGTGGCGGAATTTGCCCAGGGCCAGGTGGAGCTGCTCGGCTATGTCGCCCAGGAAGACCAGCCCTGTGTCGGCTCCACCATGATGTACCTCAGGGAGATGCAAGGGGTCTACGACTTTGTCATCGTCGCCATCACCCGGGGGGATCAGACCATCATCCCCCACGGCCAGGACACAATTGAGGCCGGCGATAAGGTCTATCTGGTCACCCGTAAAAACGATGTGCCGGTAGTGGAACGGCTGCTTTTCAATGCCGAAAGCCAGACGCCAAAGAATGTATTCATTGTCGGCGGCAGCACCATCGGCTACCTGGTCGCCCGCCGGCTGGAGCAGAAAAAAATCAATGTCCGCCTGGTGGAACAGGATACAAGCCGTTGTGAATTCCTCTCCGAACAGCTTGAGCATGCCATGGTTCTCAACTGCGACGGGCTGGAGGCGCAGGATCTGCTTGACGAGGGCATCGACCAGGCAGACCTGGTCATCTCCGTCACCAACAGCGACACCACCAATATCCTCTCCAGCCTACTGGCCAAGCACCATGGTGCAAAAAAGTGCATCACCCACATCAACAGCCCGGGCTTCATCCCCATGCTCGGCAAGCTGGGGATCGATGTCCCCTTGAGCCCCAGACAGGTTGCGGCCGACATGATCCTCCGCTTTGTCCGCGGCGGCGGCAAGATCGTCAACGTCGCCACCCTGGTGGGCGGCAATGCCGAGGTCATTGAGCTCAAGGTTCCCCAGCGGGAACATTTTGTCGACCTTCCCCTCAAGCACCTTAATTTCCCCAAAGGCTCCATTGTCGGCGCCATCATCCGAGTCGACCAGGTGATCATCCCTTCCGGCAACACCAAGCTGCAGCCTGGCGACAACCTGGTGGTCTTCTTTACCCAAAAGGCGCTTTCCGAGCTGGAAAGCCTCTTTCAAGAGTAGGAGCAGGGCAAGCGATGCGCACCGGCGGCGTTCTCAATATCTTCGGCAAACTGCTGATCCTGATTTCTCTCTGCCTGCTGACACCGATCCCGTTCAGCCTCTATTTTCAGGACGGCATGACCACAACTTTTCTCCTTTCCGCCGGCATCGGAGCACTCCTCGGCTTCCTGTTTGTGGCGCTCTTTGCCCCGGAAAAAGACCTCGGCTACCGGGACGGCTTTGCCGTGGTGGTCTTCAGCTGGCTGGGGCTGGCCTTTCTCGGTGCCCTGCCCTACTATTTCAGCGGCCAGATGCCGCTGTTCGTCGATTGTTTTTTCGAGTCGATGTCCGGCTTCACCACCACGGGTTCAACTGTCCTCTCCCAGGTGGAAATCCTGCCGAAAAGCCTCCTCTTCTGGCGGGCCATGACCCACTGGCTGGGGGGCATGGGCATCATCGTCCTCTCACTGGCCATTCTCCCGCTCTTAGGCGTGGGCGGCATGCAGCTCTTTCAGGCCGAGATGCCGGGACCGACCAAAGACCGGCTCGCCACCCGCATCCAGGACACCGCCCGCATCCTCTGGGGTGTTTACTTTCTCTTTACCGCCATTCTCACTGTTCTTCTTCTTGTGGGAGGCATGAGCTTCTTCGATGCCATCTGTCACTCCTTCGCCACCCTGGCCACCGGCGGATTTTCCACTCATTCCGCCAGCGTCGGTCATTTCAATTCCGTGTATATCGAGACCGTGATCATCCTCTTCATGTTTCTGGCCGGTATCAACTTTACCCTGCATTACTCCGGCCTTAAAGGCAAGCCTTCCGCCTACTGGCGCAATGAAGAGTTCCGCTTCTATCTCAGCCTCTGCGTCGGGGCCACCCTGTTTGTCGTGGCGGTAAACTCATATCATCAGGTCTATGCCACCTTTGGCCAGACCCTGCGCACTGCGGCCTTCCAGGTTGTCTCCATCATTACCACCACTGGATTCGGCACCGCCGATTTCGAGCAATGGCCGCCCGCCCTGAAAATCCTCCTGGTCTCTCTGATGTTTGTCGGCGGCTGTGCCGGCTCCACCAGCGGCGGTATCAAGATGGTACGCATCCTGCTCTTCTTCAAGTTTGCCCGACTGCAACTGAAAACCCTGGTCCATCCCCGCTCGGTCGGCACCCTGAAGTTCGGCAAGGTCAAGGTGCCGCCGGAGGTCATGGTCGCCATTCTGGGATTTCTCGCCCTGCATATCGGGTTTTTTCTTCTGGCCAGCCTGGCGATAACCGCCCTCGGCGTTGACATCATCACCGGCACCACGGCGGTCATCACCACCCTGAACAACGTCGGCCCGGGCCTCCATCTGGTCGGGCCAGCCCAGAATTTCGGCGCTCTTCCCCCCCTGGCCAAGGCTGTCTTGAGCTTCTGCATGCTCGCCGGCCGCCTTGAGCTCTATACGGTAGCGGTTCTTCTCACCCCGGATTTCTGGCAGATGGCAAGAAGACCGGTGTGGCGCTGGCAGATGGCCAAGACCTCCGCCGTCTACAGGGTCTAATTCGCAGCTTCTCTTATCTGCGAGCAGGTCT
>JANZPQ010000087.1:0-5150 GCA_038040945.1 Desulfobulbaceae bacterium
CGGTTATTAATCGATGGGCATGGGAAGAGAAATCAACCACTAATCGAAGGGAATGGGAGCCAACAGCCTTTGTTCAAGAAGGAGAGACTCTACCAGCCTACTATTCAGGAACCGACCCCGTATTTTTTTTAGATACATTCAAGTCAAAGATTGCATATAAAGGTGAATTTGAAACCATAGAGGAATTTGCAAAACGAACTGCAAACAAAGACGATTTGCTCTCCCCGATCAACACCTCTGACTTATATGCATTCCGCATGAACGATATAGATATCAAATATGATGCAGACGCTCAAGTTTATTTAATACGCTATCGCTGTGGAAAATCCTATCCGTGGGAATCGTTAAGTAAGACTGATGGTTGGCCGGCATGCAAGGTGGCATCAGTTCACCGTGACGATGACACTTATGTTGCCAGTAATGCATTTGGTGCTTCTCGTGTTGTCAAGCGTACACGAGGGATCGACTTTGCATTGGCAATTGTAGATAGTAACCCATGGTTGAGCAACGAATACAAATACCGGAGAATTTCAGTTCCTTTGGAAAAGGCACGAGACTTAAAAGATAAGGAGTTGGCTGTTCTTTTTGTTGGCCGAGTGATTGAAGCAAAATTGTTTACAAAACGTAGTGAACGGATTGAGCCAACGATTGACTCCCCGCGTGACCTTTCCATCAGAGAAGAAGCTGTGCCATTCGGCCTTGAGAAGGTTTTCTTTTATGTCCTTCAAACAGGTGAAATACTTTGGCAATATCCATCTAAAGTACAGGGGGCAGGGCAAATTAAGGGCGGCTTACCGGAAAAAGCTGTTGTAAATAAAAATGTATTTACAAATGTATTGATTGCAAACATCAAACAAAACTTAACCAACAAATCAACAGCCAATTCCGTACAAGATATCAGTTCTAAATGCTCTGCATTTGGAAGTTTTGCTAACACTGTAATGGAAGGCAGGCAAGCGAACACATTACTTTCAGATGGACTAAAGTTACTTGATGATATTAAGGTGAAAGACCCTGTACTTGGATCTGTAATGGAAGATATCATTATGCTTGCCTACCAACAGCCCTCCTACCAAACACTTGAAGATAAAGCAAGAGCCGCAGTTGAATTTAAAAACGCAACTATTTTAGGCTGCACCCAAAGTGAAAAGAAAAAGTAGGGGCATCTCATAATTTAAAATACCCAACAATCAGATTGGTTAAGATGAAAAAGATGCAAGAAATTGTGTTCAAAGTTACTGCAAATAGCCTGAAGCAGGTTCAAAAAGAAGACAAGTGGCATCAAGCTCAAATAGCTATAGTCGGTACTGGATTTCAAGCGACATCTGTCAAAAGGCAAGAAATTATTATTGGTGGTGTAATCAAATTAATCGTAGGTGACAGTCATGCCATTTGGCATTCTCACAATATAATTTCAGAACGTCAGAAAAAAGATTTTGAAAGTTTATTTTCTTTGCTCGCAAATCACCCAGATAAAAATGTCAGTTTTCTCTATGAAATTTCCGACAATTTGGACGATTGAAGGATGGGCAATAATGGACAGGTCATTATTTTCTGGTCACAATTAAATACGCACCAATATTCAAAAGCCCAACAAGTCGCCCAAGAAAATGGGGACATAACTATTTAATTCTCAGATTTTAAAATCAAGTATAGCTATATTGGATTTTAACTACGACGAAAGTCACATCTTTCTATAAGTCTGAGCAAAACATACCCCATGAAATACGTTGATGAATTCCGGGATCCTGAGCTGACAGCCCAACTGCTTCATGAGCTGACCACAGCCACCACCAGGCCGTTCCGGGCCATGGAGGTGTGCGGCACCCACACCATGGCCATCTTCCGCAGCGGCCTGCGCGGGCTGCTGCCACCGGAGATTGAACTCATCTCCGGCCCCGGTTGTCCGGTCTGTGTCACCTCGGCCTCCCATATTGACGCCTTCCTGCAGATGGCCGAGCTGCCGGGAACACACCTTGCCGTCTTTGGCGATCTGTTCCGGGTGCCCGGCAGCAATGGCACAACGCTTGCCCATGTCCGCGCCCAAGGAGCAAAAATTGATATTGTTTATTCAGCCATGGATGGACTGGAGCTGGCGCGCCAAAATCCGACAGAGCAGGTGATCTTTCCCGGCATAGGATTTGAGACCACCACCCCGGGCATTGGTGCCTCCATCCTGGCTGCCAGGCAACAGAATATAGATAATTTCATGGTCTTTTCCACCCACAAGACCATGATCCCGCCGCTCATGGCCCTGCTCGGCGATCCGGCCCTGGGGATTGACGGCCTGCTCTGCCCCGGACATGTGAGCAGTATCATCGGCGCAGCGGCCTATCAGCCCCTGGCGGAACAGTACCACCTTTCCTGCGTGGTCGGCGTTTTTGAACCAACAGATATCCTCCATGCCCTGATCCTCATGGCCAGACAGATCAATGAAGGGAGGGCGGAGGTGGAAAACGGTTACACCCGGGCCGTCACCTGGGAGGGCAATGCCCGGGCCCGGGCAATGGTGTCGACCATCTTCGAGCCGGTGGACATGGAATGGCGGGGACTCGGAACAATTGAAGGCAGTGGCCTGGCCATCAAAGAGGAGTATGCCCAGTTTGACGCCCTGTCACGTCTGTCGATCACCGTCCCTGAGTCCAAGGAACCACCGGGCTGCCTGTGCGGACAGATCCTCAAAGGGATCACCACGCCGCCAGCCTGCCCGCTCTTTGGCTCGCGCTGCACCCCGTCAAGCCCCATCGGCCCCTGCATGGTCTCCAGTGAAGGGACCTGCCGCGCTTATTTTACCTACGGAAATTACTCAGAGAAGAATCTGGGACAAAACATGATATGAAAGACAATCTCTCACCAAAGACCATCCTCCTTGACCACGGCAGCGGAGGGCTGGCCAGCCAGGAACTGATCAGCACTCTTTTCCTTCGTCACCTGGGAAATAAAGTGTTGTCAGCCCTGGAAGACAGCGCCGTCATCGACAACCAGCCGGGCAGGATCGCCTTCACCACCGACAGCTATGTGGTCGATCCCATCTTTTTTCCCGGGGGCGATATCGGCACGCTCGCCGTACACGGCACCATAAACGACCTGGCCATGCGCGGCGCCCGGCCTCTTGTCTTAAGCCTGGCGCTCATCCTGGAAGAGGGGCTGCTGCTGACTGATCTGGAGCGGATCATCATCTCCATCAGGGACGCATCGAATGACAGCAATGTAGCGATTGTCACCGGCGACACCAAGGTTGTGCCCCGCGGCAAGGCCGACAAGATCTTCATCAACACCTCCGGGATCGGCATGGTGGCAGAAGGAGTGGAGATCTCTTCCTCCAGGGCCCTGGTTGGCGACAAAATCATCCTTTCAGGCTCCATGGGTGATCATGGGATCACCATCATGACCCGCAGGGCCGGCATAACCCTTACCGGAGACCTGCGCAGCGATTCGATGGCCCTGCACACCATGGTCCAGAGGATGCTTGCCGGTCTGCCGGCTGGCAGCATCCACACGCTGCGCGACCCGACCAGAGGGGGAGTCGCCACCTCCCTCTGCGAAATTGCCGGAAGCAGCGGCCTGATGATCGAGATTGAGGAACGCCGCATTCCCGTGCGGGCTGAAGTGCGGGCCGCCTGCGAGATCCTCGGCCTTGACCCGCTCTATCTGGCCAATGAAGGGAAATGTCTGGCCCTGGTCGCCCCTGACGTCGCTGATCAGGCCCTGACTCTTATGCAGGCCTGCCCGGAAGGTGCAGAGGCCTCCATTGTCGGCACCGTTACATCGGTTGGTAGCGGCCGTGTCACACTCAAAACCACCATCGGGGGGACAAGGGTGATAACTCCCCTGCATGGTGCCCCCCTGCCCAGAATCTGCTGAGGACATGAACGACATGCAAGTAATGACCATAGCAAAAAAAACGGGGATTCTCGGAATCGGCAATCTGCTGCTCTCCGACGAAGGATTTGGTATCCATACGATCCATTATCTGGAGGAGAACTACACCTTTCCGGACACTATCCGGCTCAACGATGCCGGCACCGCCGGCATCTACATGGCCCCCTTTCTTGAAGAGTGTGACCCGATTCTGGTCGTTGATGTGATTGACATGGATGCAGAACCCGGATCTGTACACTGCTTCAACAGCAAAGATATTGGAGCTGGTACAATACCCAGAAAAATGTCCCCGCACCAATTGGGTCTGCTGGAGATGCTGGAGATCTGTAAATTCCGCGACTGCCAACCTGAGACCGTAGAATTTTTCTGTGTCGTACCCGCTGACCTGCAAACCTCCATGGACCTCTCACTCCAGGTGGCTCCACGAGTCAAAGAGATTGCCGAACGGATAGTGGGCCGGCTGCGCAAGGATGGTCACATCATCAGTGAAAAGATCCAGGAAGTAACAAAGGTTGCGCTCAATGCATGAGATGTCGCTGGTTCAGGCCCTGCTCGCACAACTGGCAAGCCTGGCCGCAGAGCATGACAAAAAAAAGGTCCTCACTGTCTCCCTCGATATCGGACCGCTCTCCGGGGTGGTGATTGACTCATTCCAGTTTGGATTTGATATCCTCTCGGCGGAAAGCGGTCTGACCAAGGGGGCGAAACTAATCATTACCAATCCGCCGGCGACCTATCAATGCATTCGTTGCGCTTACAAACTAGCAGCAGCCGTTCGCCCGGACCACTGCCCCGAATGCGACGAAACCCTCCTGATTCCCGAGGGAGGAGACGCCATCATCCTCAATCAGGTGGAGATGGAGTAAACAGGGAAAGAGGCGCCAGGTAAAAAAATTCTCGCGCAGAGGCGCAGAGAGAGGATAAAAACTTTTCTCCGCGCCTCTGCGCGAGATCAATAGTTCTACTCTTTATGGTTTGTAATCTCTCTTCAACAAAAGGTGCCCCATGTGTGATTCCTGCGGATGCGATCTTACAGATAGCCACAGCCATGATAGCAATTCCAGGATCATCGAGGTCCACCAGAGCCTGCTGGCGGCCAATGATGCCATAGCAGCCGAGAACAAGGCCCACTTTGAGGCCATGGGGGCCGTGGCCATCAATATGATCTCAAGTCCGGGTTCCGGCAAGACCACTCTGCTGGAAAAGACCATTGAACGGCTGAAAGGGAAAATCAGGATCGGGGTGATTGAAGGGGATATCGAGACAGA
>JANZPQ010000088.1:0-3350 GCA_038040945.1 Desulfobulbaceae bacterium
ATATGGAGGTAGCCGGTGGGACTTGGCGGAAAGCGCAGTCGTGTCTCTGTCATGAAAACTCCTTGGGATGATCGGTCTTGCTGATCAGTGTATGTGAAAAGTAGAATAAGGCATAAAGAAGACCTCTTTATATCGTTTTCAAGTCTATTGTTCAATAGTTATGATGGTGAAAAAAACGATTTATCACTGTTTCCGCGGGATGTGGAGCGGAGGAAAGTTATGGAAAAAGTAAAGTATTTTTGTTGTTCTCTTTAATTGAAACTTGTATAGTATTAATCTTTTTTATGAAATTTGTCATAATGGTCGTAAAAGAAAAATGCGCATCTCCGTCGTTATTTATGGGGTGGAGATGGGTTCAGGGATAGTCCATTAAGAATTTGCTTTGAATAATAAGGGGAATAAAAAATGAAAGTACTGATTAGTGACAATCTGTCTCCTGCCGGAGCACAGATTTTACGTGATGCCGGCTTGGATGTAGATATCAATACAGGTCTTGCCCCGGAAGAGTTGAAGAAGATTATCGGTAATTATGATGGCCTGGTTATTCGCAGCGCCACCAAGGTGACGGCAGAGATCATCGCCGCCGCCGAAAAATTGCGGGTGGTGGGGCGTGCGGGTATCGGTCTTGATAATGTGGATATTCCTGCGGCCAGCCAGAAAGGAATTGTGGTCATGAACGCGCCTGATGGCAATGCCACCACTGCGGCTGAGCATGCCATCTCCTTAATGATGTCTCTGTCTCGTAATATCCCCCAAGCGACTGCCTCCATGAAGGCAGGAAAATGGGAGAAAAAGAGCTTTATGGGCCGTGAGGTGACCGGCAAGACCCTGGGCATCTTCGGTATCGGCCGGATCGGTGCCATCGTCGCCAACAGGGCTCAGGGCTTGCGAATGAAGGTCATTGCCTATGATCCCCATATGCCCAAAGAGCTGGTGGACAAGCTGGGTGTGGAGCTGGTCAGCCTGGAAGAGCTTGCCAAACGTTCTGATTATATCACCGTCCATGTGCCCTTGACCAAGGAGACTGACAAGGTCCTTTCCACAGAGTTCTTCAAGAATATGAAGAAAGATGCCATGTTCATAGATTGCGCGCGCGGTGGTGTTTGCGACGAAGAGGCCCTGTACAAGGCATTAGTGGATGGCGAGATTGCGGGTGCGGCTCTCGATGTCTTTGCTGTGGAGCCAACGAATATGGAAAATTGCCCTATGCTGGGTCTGGATAATTTTATATGTACCCCTCATCTTGGTGCCTCCACCAGTGAGGCCCAGGAAAATGTGGCCCTGACCATTGCCGAGCAGGTGGCTGATTATCTAAAAACCGGAGTTATTGCCAACGCAGTGAATGTACCTTCGGTCAGCGGCGACGTGCTGGCTCAGGTCGGTCCCTATATCAACCTCGGTGAAATGCTGGGCTCCCTGCATATGCAGATTGCGAAGGGAAGCGTGCAGGACGTGAGTATTGAATATAGTGGTGAACTGGCGGATCTGAATACCAGTCCTATTACTGTTGCCTTTTTGAAGGGTCTGTTTACTCCTATCCTCCAGGATGCCGTTAACTATGTTAATGCTCCTGTAATTGCAAAGGATCGCGGAATCAGGGTGGTGGAGTCGAGAACGGAACAGTCGGATGACTTTACCAATACCCTGACCATCAAGGTCAAGTCCAGCGAGGGCGAAAATGTCCTGGTCGGAACCGTCTTTGGTAAAAAAGAGCCCCGCCTGGTCCGCTTGAATGCCTTCCGTCTGGAGGCGCTTCCGGCAGGGCCTATGCTTCTGGTCTACAATAAAGACGTTCCCGGTGTAATCGGTGATCTCGGGACCACCCTCGGCAAAGCTGGTGTCAATATATCGAGGATGACAGTGGGCCGTGAAGAGGCAAGTGAACAGAATGTTATTTTCCTCAACACCAATATTCCGATTTCCAAGGAATTACTGGCTGAGGTGCAGGCCCTTGAATACATTGACGGGGCCATTGCCCTGGAGATGGTGAGCTATAAATAATAGGGTCTCTTTACCGGGCTCAATCTTTTGAAGGAGCTTTAGTTTACGCTATGGATGAACAAAAAGAACAGGGATGTCCTTGTGGAGAGGGAAAGGTTCCTGATAGAAACGGGAAATGTGTTATGCCCAGCGTGACCTTTCCTGCTTTTATCATGTCCTTGAATACTTCGGTTCTCTACCATCTGGGAGAAATCCCAGACCCGGCAACCGGCAAAAAACAGATTGATTATGATCTGGCCCGACACGGGATCGAAACCTTGATGCTTCTGCAGGAAAAGACAAAGGGCAATCTGACCTCTGATGAGGAGGGAATGCTGAAAGGTATTCTCTATGATGTGAAAATGCGATTTGTGAATTCTGTAAAAAAATAAGCAGCTTGAGTCCAGGCTTCACGGCAGTGAATGATGTGAGAAAAGTGATGTCAGTGAGTCATGGGATCTCTGTTACCTTACGAGCGCCAGCTAAGGTAAATCTCTCTTTGCGGGTTCTTGAGAGACGCGCAGATGGATATCATAATCTTGATACCGTGATGCAGAAGCTGGAGCTCTCAGACCTGCTGACCCTTGCAGTGACCGAAGAGTCAGGAATTGTTTTGCGATGCCCTGACTCGGATCTGCCTGAAGATCGCTCCAATATTGTCTGGAGGGCGGCAGAGGCCTTTCTGGCGGCGTCTGGATGTGAAAAGTTGGGTCTTGCCATTACCCTTGAAAAAAATATCCCGATTGCAGCCGGGCTTGGGGGTGGAAGCAGTGATGCCGGGACTGTGCTTACCGGGCTGAACAGGCTGTTGGGTGGCGGCCTTACAACTGCGGAGCTTATAGAGCTTGCCAGGCCGCTGGGGGCGGATGTTCCCTTTTTTGTTACCGACTATGGCGCTGTTCTGGCTGAAGGGATAGGGGATCTGATGGCCCCTGTGCAATCATTGAAAAATTGTACATTTGTCCTGGTGAATCCGGGTTTTTCTGTATCGACGCGCTGGGTGTATGAAAAATATGCGTTGACAATGGCAGGCAAAGATTCTAAATTGTATGATTCTCAAAAAAAAATTGATCATCTTTTGTTGCCTGCAGGGGTCAATGATCTTGAACGGGTAACTCTTTCTTTGTATCCTGAGATAGAGCTTCTTAAGCAAAAACTTCTTGTCCTTGGAGCTGCTTCGGTCTTGATGTCCGGCAGCGGTCCAACAGTTTTCGGGGTTTTTCCAGATGAGAACGGACGTCTGTCAAAGCTTGTTCGGCAGGCAGTAGAGACCTTACAACAACAAAAGAGTGTAAAAGTTTTTGTGACTCAACCTGTGTAATGGGGTGTCGCCAAGCGGTAAGGCACCGGGTTTTGATCCCGGCATTCGT
>JANZPQ010000089.1:0-2901 GCA_038040945.1 Desulfobulbaceae bacterium
GGAGGAGAGCACCGGGGAACTGCCGGAATGGCAGCAATCTAAAAATATTGCTGATAAACAACTGATGGAAGAGAAATGGCAAGACGCCCTGGAAGGCTATACCCTCGCTTTGCAGCTTGCTTCCGAGATACCGACCATCGATCG
This sequence comes from Desulfobulbaceae bacterium, assembly GCA_038040945.1. Taxonomy (GTDB): domain Bacteria; phylum Desulfobacterota; class Desulfobulbia; order Desulfobulbales; family Desulfocapsaceae; genus UBA2270. Next base: position 145 of record JANZPQ010000089.1, read on the forward strand.
CACCCTCCTTGAGCAACTGCGCAACAACATACTAACAGCCCAGTTCAACATTACCTTACAAGCAGGTGAACAGGCGCTGGCGGCCTCGGAATGGGATTCCGCCGGGAATCACTTTGACAAGGCTATGGAGCTTGCCGGAAAAAATCCCCAGACTCCCTATGCAGTCATCTCCCGAATTAAATCCCTCTGCGGCCAGGTCGAATTCAACAAGGAAATGGCCTCGGCTGAAGAATATTTTTCCCAGGAAGAGTGGCAGAAGGCACTTCTTGCCTTCGAAAATGCCCAAAAGCTGGTACAGGACTTCTCTTTTGCCGATAGCAAGACAGTCGTCTCTCTCCAGGAATCCATAACCAGAAGCAAGATATTCAACTCACTGGAGCAGGGCAAAAAAACATTTGCAAATGCCCAATGGGATCACGCCATAGAGCACTACGAGACGGCTCTCCGCCTCATTGAAAAAAACAGTGAGATTCTGCGGCGCGACAACCCTCTGCAGAGTCAGCAGAAGATTTCAAAACTCATGCTGCGCGCCACTGTTATCAGGGATCAACAAAGAAGTGCCAACCACTTGAAGAACAAAGAATTCACCCAGGCAATCGACACCCTGCAGGCGATCCTCGAGACGATCAACATGAGCTCTTTTGCCAGGGAAGAAGAATTCCAGACCATTCTCAAAGAGACAAGACTCTCTATTACTCAGGCCCAGGAAGAGCTTCTGATGTTCGAACATATCGCCTATCTGACGAACAACTACCAAAGACTCTTCACCCAGAACAATCCGGCCTTGATCGCTGAAAATCTATCCCGTCCCCGGGTAACTTTTCTTAAAAAAATAGGCCACAGACTCCTTTACAGAATCCAGTGCTTTGAAGAGGGACATAGCCGGCCGGTGCTCCTGCAAATAAGTTATATCTACGATCCAGCCACCAGAAATTGGCGCTTTTTCAGCAAGGAGAATGCCATCAACAGCCAAGAAGCAGACAGCACCGGGCAGAAGATACTCACCAAGGCTTACAAGGCCCAGGAAGATCGCTTGTAAGAGGAGCAGGTATCGTATCTGACCGACAATTTTCAGACCCTTTTCCTCGAGAGCTATCCGGCCCTGCTTCGTGAAAACTTATCACAACCGCAAGCAAAGTTCCTGAGAAAGATTGGCCACAAGCTGCTCTTTATGCTCCAATGTCATGACTAGGGAACTGACAAGCCAACACTGCTGAAGAACAACTATCTCTACAATCCGGAAACACAGCAGTGGGGAACCATACGACAGATAAGAGCCTTATACGCTCATCCCTGCACCACCTGGCTCGTGCTGATTAATGGTGGTGATGCTGGTGTCCATGGTCTGCCATCTTCCCGCCGGCCGCCGACAGGGCTTTCTTCAGGAGTTCACTCGCCTGATTCATGGCGGCAATGGCTGAGTCAATATGATCAGCCACAGGCACGTCTCCTGCGTTCCTGGCAGCAAGAGACCATTTTCCACACTCTTCAGCATGGCCCCGGTTGTGTTCAATCCAATGGGGTAACAAAACCCTTAACTTTTCCATCTGTTCCATTGTATCCTTTCCTCTTGTAAATTCTTATCTTTGTTACAACACCGGGCAGACAAAAGAGCCGAAGCTATTTTTCTTTATTTCCTGGTGAGTTGTTTGACATCTCCTCTCAGGCCGCGCTCTTTTTAAGAACAACCTTCCCTTCCAGGAAATCTATGGACTGAACAAAGACGGCCTCAAGCCTCCGAGGCTCCTCAAAGAAAGCGCTCACCTCAATGGCGGCCCCGGACACCTGCAGACGGGTCACATTTTCCATAACTATCTCTTCAACGCCATCCTCTTCAACAACGATACGCATCTGACACATTCTTTATCCCTCCTTCACAGTCAAGCAGTCAAACATCCAGGCGATCACACCAGAAAGCGAAATTCTCCCTTGCCCAAGAGATCATGGAGATGAAGGATCCCGGCCAACTCTCCCCCCTCCCTCACGATCGGCAGCACGGTAATCTCATGCCTCTGCATGATGCTCAAGGCATCGGCTGCCAGCATTGACCCATCAATAGCCACCGGATCTGCAGTCATGATCTCTGCCGCAGTCAAACGGGAAAACGGTTTGCCTTGGGCGACACTGCGACGCACGTCCCCATCAGTGACAATACCCAGGATCTTCTCTCCAGCGCCCATGACCAGAACGGCGCCAAGGTTTTTTTCGTTGAGCACCTCTACTGCCCTCGCAGCCGGTTCTTCACCATCAACCAGAGGAACGGCGTTGCCGGTAAGCATCACCTCGCTTACCCGAACCTTCAAGCGCTCTCCCAGGCTGCCGCCCGGATGATTTTTACGAAAATCCGAAGCCCTGAACTGTTTTTTCTGCAACAGGACAATGGCCAGGGCATCACCCATGGCAAGGGTTGCCGTGGTCGAAGCCGTCGGGGCAAGACCCAGGGGACAGGCCTCCATCGGCACCCCGATATCCAGCACCAGGTCAGCTGCCTCGGCAAGGATCGACTGCAGACCGCCGGTCATGGCAATGATCTTTACCCCTCTTTTTTGCAGGCTGACGAGGAGGGAATTCAACTCCAGCGTGCCGCCTGAATAGGATATGGCGATCACCACATCGGTGTCCATAACCATACCCAGGTCACCATGCATGGCCTCTACCGGATGCAGGAAAAATGAGGGGGTACCAGTACTGTTCAGGGTCGCAGAGATCTTTTGCCCTATTATTCCAGACTTGCCTATGCCGGTAATAACCACCCGA
>JANZPQ010000090.1:0-11458 GCA_038040945.1 Desulfobulbaceae bacterium
TCTCCCCGTCCAGGACCTTCACCAGACCACCCACATGATGGACAATGGGCAGGTTGCCAAAGAGCTGGGCGATAAAATCCGTCAGACCACAGGGTTCATAACGGGAAGGGATCAGGAAAAAATCCCCTGCTGCATACACCCGGTTGGCCAGGGCCGAATTAAAGCCCTTCAGGATACAGACCCGGCCACGATTTTCCTCCTTTTCTGCCAGACGGGCCAGCTCCCGCTCCTCGTCATGACCACCGCTGCCCAGCAGCAGAAACTGAAAATCAGGGCTCTCTTTTAACAGCCGGCGCAAGGCGGCGAGCAGGACTCCGACTCCTTTCTGCTCCGTAAGCCGGCCGATAAAGGTAAAAAGGGGCAGATCAGGCCTGAAGTCAAGAGAACCAATGGGCTGAATCCCCCCGAGTCGATCCTGCACCGGTCGTGACGTCGGCGACACCTGGCCCTCTACGCTCCGGTATCCTGAGAGCTCCTGCAGCAGGGTCTCCTTACAGGCCCGTTTTCCTGACAACGCGCCCTCTGCCAGCGGGTTGAACGGGGCATCAATACCGACTTTTTCTGCATCCTCCGGATCAAACTCGGCTGGATCAATGCCATTGGTCACACCTTGAAGGGTCACCCCCCGCTCCAGCAGGGTATGGCCAAGCCAGCCGGTCAAGCGGTCATCGTCTGTTTCCTGCAGCTCACGACCATACTGTTCACTGACCGTATTGATCACCGCGTAGCGGGCCGCTACCAGCAGAGGATCAAAGCAATCGGCCAGACGGTTGCCCATAATGACCGTCCAGGGCAGACCGGTGATGGCACGGGCAAAGGAGAGATCCGCCACCTCCTGATGATAGCCGAGGCCCGCATTGTGGATGGTCAGCACGGTGCCGGTGCGGCGGAAAAAATGACGCCAGCCGCTGTTCTCACGGATCATGGCCGGCAGCACGGCGGTATGACCATCATGGCAGTGGATGATATCAGGACGAATACCGAGCAACAGCATGAGATCAAGCGCTCCTTTCTGGAGCAGGATATTCATGGCAAAATAGTCGTCATGCCCCTTTCCTGCCTTGTGGACAGGACTCACGGCCTCATCAGCGTCCGTATAGGCATAGACACCTGTTTTTTCGGAAAAACGGTCGGCCTCAAGGAGATAGAGGGTTACCCGCTCTCTCCTGGCCGTCCAGACCCGCAGCTTTTCCCTCCGCTCGACGTGGGCATAATCGAGATCGACCTCATAGGCAAGCGCACGTTCAGGAAACGAGGGATCAGGGAGCAGGGTGAAGCCGAGCCCGACCGGATCGATAAATCCATAGCGCGGCATGACCACACTCACCGAGCGGCCCGACCAGCCGGCAAGGGCCTTGGCCAATTGCAGGGAAACGTCCTTGACTCCGCCCGCTCCCGCCAGAGTGCCATACTCACGGGTCAGCATCCAGATGGTGCGGATGGGTTCACGCCCCGTCGCAGACGTTGAACACCCCTGTGTCGCTCTCTTCATGGATGGATGCGGAGCAACCGGGGCAGGAGCGACTTCACGTTTTTTGCTCATGGGACTCAGCCCTCCCGGCAATCCACCGCCATCTGCCGCAGCAGATGATCGGCCAGGGTAAGACGGACCATGGCCTCACAGACCGGGATGATCCTGGGGATGGCGGAGATATCATGACGGCCCCCGACCTTGATCGTCACCGGCTCATTAGCCAGATTGACGGTCTGCTGCTCCCGCGAGATAGAGGGGATCGGCTTGACCGCCACCCTGATCACCAGGGGAGCCCCGTTGGAAATGCCCGCCAGAATCCCCCCGGCGTTATTGCTGAGGAAACCAAAGGGGCCAATGGGATCATTATTCTCTGAACCAAGCATCTCTGCCGCCCCAAAGCCGACGCCGATCTCCACCCCCTTGACCGCGCCAATGGACATGAGTCCATGGGCCAGTTCGGCCTCAAGCTTGTCAAAGACCGGCTCGCCAAGACCAGCCGGACAGGTGGCGACGATCTCGACGATACCGCCAACGGTGTCCCCCTGGCTGCGAACCTCCTGCACCCGCTGCTCCATCTTTATGGCCGCCTCCGCATCCGGACAGCAGTAGCTGTTGCTCTGAATCAGGGAAAGATCACGCTGCTGCACATGGATGCCGCACAGTGCCACGGTATAGGCGCACACCTCGATCTTGTATTGGAGCAGAAGCTGCTTGGCAATCGCGCCTGCCGCAACGCGGGCCGCCGTCTCCCGGGCCGAGGCCCGACCGCCGCCACGGTGGTCCCGGATACCATATTTGGCAAGATAGGTCACATCACCATGGCCCGGCCTGAAGATATCCCGCAGCTCGTCATAGGATTTTGAATGGGCATCTTTATTATAGATGACAAGAGAGATGGGAGTACCGGTCGTTCGCGGTAAATCCGTTTCAGAAGGGCTGAAGATTCCGGAGAGGATTTCCAACTTATCCGGTTCCTTGCGCGGACTGGAGGCCCCGCCCTGGCCTGGACGCCTTCGATCCATCTCCTTCTGCAACTCCTGTGGATCAAGGACAATCCCTGGCGGACATCCGTCTATCACCGCACCCACTGCCGTGCCATGCGACTCTCCCCAAGTGGTCACCCTGAACAATTTACCAAAGGTATTTCCTGCCATTCTTTTTTCCTTATAATAGGGCTGATTACTCTCAGCTCTTAATCATCATTTTTTATTCGCGCCGTTCATTTCGAGCGACAGGGAAAAATCTTACCCGCTGGTCAAGATGACAACTCACTACGTTCGGATTTGCAGATTAGCAAGGTTGGGTTAGCGGCTGTATCGCGTAACCCAACAACACTCCATCCAACAACGCACCATTGTTGGGTTACGACGCAAAAAGACGCGTCTAACACCAACCTACTAATTTATCTTCTGCCAAGGTCTTCAACAATACGCTCCACGACCTCCGCCACAGTCAAGGTGGCCGTATCAACAATGATATCGGCAGTCTGCCGGTACAAGGGCTCCCTGATCGCCAGTATTTCACGGACCTCCTCACAGAGATCTTTCTCAGACAAGGAGGGACGCTGGCTGGCACTCGTGCTGTCGGCCAGTATCCGCTGACAAAGGAGATCGGAATCCGCAGTCAGCCAGACCACATAGCCATGCTCTTTTAACAGCAGCCACAGATGCTGATGCAGGACAGCTCCGCCGCCCGTGGCGATCACGCATCGACTCTGATCACCCAGGCCCTGCAGGATCTCCTGTTCACAGCGGCGGAATCCATCCCAGCCCTCAGCCCGAACGATCTCCCCCACCGTGGCGCCTTTTTTTGCACAGATAAGGAGATCCGTATCGAGGAAGGCATAACCAAGACGATCTGCCAAGCTTCTGCCAACCGTTGTTTTTCCAACGGCCCGAAAACCGATGAGAAAAATTATCTCTTTCATGGTGATTTTTCCCTTTAATTTAAAGTATAGTATGCGGTAACATAAAGGTGTGTCAAGTGAAGATACGGCTGAAAGAAAGAGAGTGTCGAGGAAAAAGGATCTCACTCTTTTCACCACCCCCCTCCAGGTACAGGCAAGGAAGGTATAATGAAATTCAAAGATTATTACCAGATCCTGGATTTGAAAAAAGATGCCTCTCAGGACGAAATCAAACGGGCATACCGCAAGCTGGCCAGAAAATTTCATCCCGATGTCAATAAAAGCCCGAGTGCGGAAGAAAAATTCAAGGAACTTGGCGAGGCCTATGAAGTCCTCCAGGATCCAGAAAAACGGGCCGCCTATGACAAATTCGGCAGCAACTGGCAGGCAGGCCAGGACTTTAAGCCGCCGCCCAACTGGGATGCCGGTTTTGAGTTCAGCGGCGGCGGCTTTACCCAGGCTGACGCCTCCCAGTTCAGTGATTTTTTCGAATCACTCTTCGGCAAAAGCAGCGTTTCCTCCCATGCCCGACCCGGCTTTCATCCTCATGGCTCCTTTCATGCCCGAGGCCAGGATGTCCATGCCAAGATTGTGATTACCCTGGAAGACAGTTATCAGGGCGCCCAGAAGAGCATCACCCTCAGCAGGCCGAGTGTCGATCAAAGTGGTCATGTTGTCACCTCCCCGCATACCATAACACTCTCCATCCCCAAGGGAATCCTTGAAGGACAGCAGGTCAGGCTTGAGGGCCAGGGTGCAGGCGGCAGCGGACAGGCCGGCAATGGCGACCTCTTCCTCGAAATCGCCTTTGCAGCGCACAGACTCTTCACTGCGGATAAACGTGACATCCACCTCCTGCTGCCGGTCACCCCCTGGGAAGCCGCTCTGGGGGCGACTATCCCGGTGCCGACTCTGGGCGGCACGGTGGATCTGAAAATCCCACCCGGCTCCCAGAGCGGCAGAAAACTGCGTCTGAAGGGACGTGGACTCTGCTCCGCCGGCCAGACCGGTCATCACTATGTCACCCTGACCATTTTCACCCCGGAAGCAGTGACGGAGGACCAGAAAAAGCTCTACCAGGAGATGGCCCGGCATATGCCGCTCAACCCCCGCCAAGGCATGTTCTCATAGCAGGAGAAGCATCATGACCACTACCATCCACCCATGCACAGCCATTGATGAGACGACCTCGTACACCTTGCGCCAGTGCTGTCTCCTCTGCAGGGTCAGCGCCCAGATGATTCACGAAATGATAGACGAGGGGGTCATTACTCCTGTTGGCGACAGCCCGCAGAACTGGTATTTCGGGGTCACCCAGATCAAACGGATCCAGGTGACCCTGCGCCTGCAGCAGGACCTGAGGGTCAATCTCCCTGGAGCTGCCCTCGCCCTCGACCTTCTGGAGGAGCTGACAGAACTGCAGCGGCTCGTCAGCACTAACAAACCATAGAGATGGCGCATGAAGGCATGCAGTGGAAAAATGAATTCAAGATTGGCATCCCCGTTATTGACGCTCAGCACGAACAACTCTTCTCCTGCGACAACGAACTCCGCGAGGCCCTTGCCAATGGCTTGAAACCCTCGGTCGTCGACCAGATCCTGACGCAATTGGGATTTTACGTCAGCAGACACTTCAGCCTGGAAGAGCAATACATGAAGGCTTCATCCTATCCCGGCCTTCATGAACAGATCGAGGCCCATGGATATTTCTCCACACGTTTTGCAGAGATCCAGGCAGATTTCAAGAAAAACGGCCTGGGCCCAGCTATTGTTCACGCCATCCAGGAGGAACTTGGCCTCTGGCTGAAAAACCATGTCCTTGGATTGGACCAGGCCTTTGGCCTCTACTATAAGAAAAATAGGCCCACAACAAATCCCTGAACTCTTTTTCTAAGGTGCCCCAGCTCTTCATGACACGCTGTCAGGAACCGCCTGAACGTCCACTCGCGGCAGAGCCAAGTCAGCATCAGCCACAGTTCCCGTACAGAGATAAAAACATTGACAACCCTCCGTGGAGATGAGTATTTTAGGGCTGGCAAGAAGACAAGGGGAACATTGAGAAAGGTGCTCTTTCAAGCCCCCTAAGGAATCATCCATTCAATCCCAATCTCACTCTAAAGAGGTCCCACATGAATAAAATGTTTCTCAGCATTATTCTCCTTTCTTCTATCTTCACCTCCTCCTGCGCCACCCAGGGCCAGACGGGTGCAGGTATAGGAGCTATCGGCGGTGCACTGGCCGGACAGGCCATCGGCCACAGCACAGAGGCCACCCTTATTGGCGCTGCGGTTGGCACCATGCTTGGCTATATGGTGGGCAACGAGATGGATAAATATGACCGCGAGCAACTCAATCATGTCTATGAACGAGGAACCTCCGGCAAGCCCACTTCCTGGCGTAACCCTGACACCGGCAACAGCTATGAAGTAATGCCCCAACCTGCCTATACTCAACCTGCAACGCAAAAAGTATGCCGACAGGCAGAGATCATTGCCGTCATTGATGGCAAGACCGAAAGGACCTACTCCACGGCCTGCCGGGATGAATATGGTCAGTGGCAGTTGCAGGGCAAGTAATTGCTCCCTGCAGAATGATAAAAAAAAAGCAGACACACACGTGGCTGCTTTTTTTATGCAAAATCAGCTGACTGGTTTTTATAAAAAACTCATCTCATCTGAATGACGGCTAACCTCCTTGATTTTTTCTTCCCACTCCATGGTCCTTGATTCCCAGCAAATCTGTTTTGGCCTCAATCAGCAGCTCGATCAGCAATCGTTCTCCATCTTTCTGCAACTTGCAGGCAGACCGGAATTTGCCGACCTCCTGAGCCAACGCCTCTCGGAAGAGGAGATCCATGGATTTGTCGATTTCTTCACTGCTCTCTTGAAACGTACCCTCAGCGAAGAGGAATACCATCGCCTCTTTCTCCAGGATGAGCACTGCCACCCCCATCAGCCGGAAGGAAAAGAATAGATATCATGACTGATGCGACCCTGCATGACCTGCGGAGCTATCTCAACCTCCTCGAGCGAGAAGGCGAACTGCTCATTATCGATCAGGAGGTCAATCCATATCTGGAAATCGCCGAGATCCATCGCCGCGTGATCGCCAGGCAGGGGCCAGCCCTGCTCTTCACCAAGGTCAAGGGCAGTAGTTTCCCGGTGGTGACCAATCTCTTTGGCACGAATAAACGTCTTGAGCTGGCCTTTGGGCGCAGGCCCCAGCAATTTGTCCGCGATCTGGTCCATCTCACCGAGACCATCATGCCCCTGAAGATGAAGAAGCTGTGGGACAATCGCCACCTGGTGACCGAAGGATTAAAGATCGGCCTGAAAGAAAGGAGCAGGGGTGCTATCCTGGAGAACTGCCAGTCCCCTGCCCGCTTGAGCAGCCTGCCCATGCTCACCTCCTGGCACAGCGACGGCGGCCCCTTTGTTACCCTGCCCCTTGTCTACACCGAACACCCGGATGGCCGCGGCCATAATCTCGGCATGTACCGCATCCAGCGCCCTGACGACACCAGCACCGGCATCCACTGGCAGATCCATAAAGGGGGCGGCTACCACTACCATGAGGCAGAGAGGCTGAATCAAGCCCTGCCCCTGACCCTCTACATCGGCGGGCCGCCCGCCCTCATGCTGGCGGCCATTGCCCCCCTGCCGGAAGATATTCCAGAGCTGATGCTCACCTCCCTGCTCATGGGCAGGAAACTGGAAATGGTTAAGGACCCCCGGGGTGGACATCGACTGGTGGCCAATGCCGAGTTTGCTATCAAGGGGCAAGTCCCGCCCCATATCAGACGCCCGGAAGGTCCCTTTGGCGACCATTACGGCTATAACTCGCTGCAGCATGACTATCCCGTTTTCCAGGTCAGCCACCTCTACCATCGTCACAAGGCCATTTATCCGGCAACCATCGTCGGGCGGCCCAGACAGGAAGATTATTTCATTGGTGACTTCCTGCAGGAGCTGCTCTCTCCGCTTTTTCCCCTGGTCATGAAGGGGGTTCGAGAGCTGAAGACCTTCGGCGAGACCGGATTCCATTGTCTGGCTGCCGCCAAGGTGCAAGACCGCTATCCCCGTGAGGCCTTTGCCTGCGGCCTGAGGGTCCTCGGAGAGGGGCAGCTTTCCCTGACCAAATTTCTCATCATCACCGATGGCGATATCGACATCACCGACTTCCGCACGCTGTGGCTGCATGTCCTGGAACGTATCGAATGGCAGAGTGACCTCTTTGTCTTTGCCAATGTCTCTCAGGACACCCTTGATTACACCGGCCCCTCGGTCAATAAGGGTTCAAAGGCCATGATGATGGGGCTTGGCAAAGAGAAGAAGCGGGAACTGCCGGGGGCCTTCTCAGGTACGCTCCCCCCTTCCTGTACCCGTCCCGTCGTCTTCATGGCCGGGACTCTGGTTCTTGAAGGGAGCGCTTACAGTCAAGCGCCGGAACTGGCGGCTGAGCTCTGCAGGTGGCAAGGAGTGGCAGAGTGGCCAGTCATCATTCTGGTGGATAACAGTTCCGAGGCCACCTCTTCCATGCAGGAATTCCTCTGGACCCTCTTCACCCGTTTTGAACCGGCCGCCGATATCCATGGCGCGGTCACTGCTGTGCAGCGATTCCATGTCGGTCTCGCCCCGCCCATCGTCTTTGACTGCCGGATGAAACCCTGGTACACCGACGTACTCGAGGTGGACGAGGCCACAAGAACACTGGTAGATAAACGCATCCACACCCTGCTGCCTCAAAACCTCCGATGAGCGAAACAATCCGCCTGCAGAAGTACCTGGCCGGATGCGGTGTTGCCTCGAGACGAAAGGCGGAAGAGATAATAACCGAGGGCAGAATAACAGTGGATGGCGAGATTGTCACCGCCATGGGGACACAGGTCAACCCGTCGCAGCAGGATATTCGCCTGGACGGGAAACTGGTCAGCCCCGATGAAGAGTTTCTCTATGTCCTGCTCAACAAGCCGCAGGGCTATGTGACCACCATGTCAGACCCCCAGGGGCGTCCCATAGTCACCTCGCTGCTCTCTGGAATCAAGACCCGCCTCTTCCCGGTGGGCCGACTTGACCTTGACACTGAAGGGGCCCTGATCCTTACCAACGACGGGGAACTGGCCCAGAAGATTCAACACCCCAGCCATGAGGTAACAAAGACCTATGAGGCACAGGTCCTGGGTCGGCCATCAGAAAAGGTTCTTCAAAAGCTGGAGCATGGCATCCTCCTGGAAGGAAGAAAGACGGCCCCGGCCAAGCTTATGCTTATCGCCAGACAAACCGGGACCAGCTCCATCAGGATAACCATTCATGAGGGGAGAAAACGCCAGGTAAGAAAGATGTTCCAGGCCATGGGTCATCCTGTTGTCCACCTGAAACGTATTGCCTATGGTAGCCTTTTTCTCGAGGGTCTCTCAACGGGGAAATATCGTCTTCTTACCCCGGAAGATCTGAAAAAAATATTTATCAAGAAAATCCCTTTACAAAACAATAAATAGTTGATTAAACTTAAACAGTTAGGATTACAGTAATTGGACAAGGCGTTGAACACATGCTTCTCATCTGTTCGTGCAAGGTGCAATCTTCTTTAAAGAGTCTTAAAAGCGCACTGTTTTTCTACTAGAATATCGTTATTTTCAAGACCTTCTTTCTTTTAACACGATAGCATCGGCCCTGAATTCACAGGAGTAAAGACATGAACAAATCAGAACTTATTGAAGCCCTGGCACAAGAAGTTGACCTCCCTCATCGCGAGGCGGCAGCTGTCACCAACACCATTATCGATACCATGATCGAGGCCCTGGCCAAGGGTGACAATATTGAGATTCGTGGATTCGGCAGTTTCGTGATCAAACATTACCGCTCGTATGAAGGTCGGAATCCGAAAAGCGGCAAGAAAATTGAAGTCAGCCCCAAGAGACTCCCCTTCTTCAAGGTGGGAAAAGAGTTACGGGAACAGGTCAACGCACACAGCAAAAAATAAACCAGGGCCAGGCCGGTCGTTCTCCTTACATCCTTGGAACACGCGTCTCCAGGCCAGCCAGACACAAAGAAACTCCGACCATGGTAAGGAAATGGCCATGGTTCATGATTCCTTCGTGGCGCCCTGCCCGAGGAACCTGTCACGCCACAATTTCTCCCACCAGATCATAAATCTGCGCTTCGCTGATACGTACCTGGACGATATCTCCAGCCTTGGCAATGCCGTCGGTTATATAGACACAGCCATCAATGTCAGGCGCCTGAAAACGGCTTCGTCCTTCCAGCAGCAGATCTGTTTCCCGGCTCATCCCTTCCACCAGCACCGGCTCCACGCGCCCCAAATATTTCTGCAGATTCCCCTCTGACACCTCTGCCTGGACAGCTGCAATAAAATCAAGACGATCATTCTTCTCGCTCTCAGAACATTGATGAGGAAAGTTTTCTGAAGGACTGCCGGTCTCATTGGCATAGGCAAACAGTCCAACGTGATCAAGACGGGCCTCTCTTAAAAATTGTTCCAGCTGCCTCACGTCATCATCGGTTTCACCGGGGAAACCGACCATCAGTGTGGAACGCAGGGCCACATCAGGAAGAAAGGAGCGGATGCGGCCAATAAGGTGATAGAGGTCATCACTTGAGTAATGCCGGTTCATCCGCTTGAGAACCGTATCACTGACATGCTGAAAGGGGATATCCATATAGGGTACAATGCGCGGCTGTTCAGCCATCAGGGAGAGGAGCGGGTCGCTGATACCTGACGGATAAAGATACATAAGCCGGAGCCACGGGATGGAGCTCTCAGCCAGAAGGGCCTTGAGCAAGGCTGTCAGCTGAACAGAATCTCCCAGATCATCTCCATAGGCAGTCAGGTCCTGAGCGATAAGTGAGAGCTCTCGGACTCCTTGTTGTTCCAGAGATACGGTCTCTTTGACAAGATCAGCGATGGGCCTGCTACGCAGGTCTCCCCGGATGGACGGGATCATGCAATAGGAACAACGGTTATTACACCCCTCAGTAATCTTTAACCAGGAGCGGTAAAAAGGGGTAGAAATACGACGGGGCATGGTGCTGTCCATCAAAAATCGTTCGGAGATACAGACCTTATCCTGAAGAGTTCCTGCCTTTACAGCTTCCACCAGGGTGGCTATTTGCTGAAAGCCCTCCGTGCCGATAAAAAGATCCACTTCCGGTAACTCATGAACAAGCTCTTGCCGGTAGCGCTGCACCATGCATCCCGTAACAACCAGTAATTTATCAGGATCTTCCTGTTTTAAAAGAGAGAGCTCGAGAATTTCATCAATAGCCTCTTCCACAGCCGACTGGATAAATCCGCAGGTATTGATGACGAGCATTGATGCCTGCTGTGGATCTTCCTCAAACACCCAGCCTGCTTGTTCCAGAGTCCCGAACATCAGTTCTGAATCCACCAGGTTTTTGGGGCAACCAAGGCTGATCAGGTGAAAACTTTTCATATTCATATTTCCTATTAGTGACTGATATCGATGAGTCTACGTTTTTCAGCAGCGTTTCTTGGTCAGACGCAAATCAAACACCATTAAGCAAATGGGGGCATACTTTGCATGGCACCGATTAACAGCCCTGACAAATCCTGACTCCGCTGGCGGAAGGCAGGGGTTGAAAATCCTGGTTTCCACTCTTTTTGCCATAGCTCATCAGAGACGAGCATACAGGCGGCAAATTCAATCCCCCGGAATGTGGCAACCGTGCAGAGTGCCGAATACTCCATATCGACGGCAACGATATCCTGCTCCCTGCGCAAAGATGCCAGCAGATTCCGAGACTCACGGTAAGGCGCATCCGTTGACCAGACCCTCCCTTCCTGCCATGGAATGCCACTCCGACTCAAGAGTTCACGCAACCAGACAATCAGGCTGGTAGAAGGTTTCGGCCCCAGCTCACTGCTGTAATAATGGGACGTCCCCTCTCCACACAATGCCTGAGCAGGCAACAATACATTGCCGACCCTTAGAGTATCCTGCAAGGCACCGCACCAGCCTACAAGGATAAGACGTCTGGCCCCGAGTGCAATCAATTTTTCCAGACACAAGACAGCCATGGGCGCCCCAACCGCCGGCC
>JANZPQ010000091.1:0-6279 GCA_038040945.1 Desulfobulbaceae bacterium
ATTACATAGTCACCCCAGGCGCCCATCCTCCCCCTCTGTTCATCTTCTATTCAGAACCGCGTCCACCTGTGTTTCGCTCACTTCATTGGTGATAACCACGCTGCCGATGGCAGTCGGCAGGACATAAAAGACCGAGCCGGCCACGGTCTTCTTGTCAGTCAACAGATATTTCTTAATCCGTTCCCGATCAAGGTCAGGCGGGATCTCGGTCGGCAGCCCAAAGGCGTTGATGAGGGCGGCAACCCGGCCGGCATCACTTCTTTTACAGAGTTCGCATGCCACCGCCAGACGCAGGGCAGCAACCATACCGATAGCCACGGCCATTCCATGGATAATGGAATAATCAGAGGCAGCCTCCACGGCATGACCGATGGTATGACCGAAATTCAGGATCCTCCGTAGATCGGACTCCCGCTCATCTTCCGCCACCACTTCAGCCTTGATCCGGCAACAGGTGAGAATCATCTCCTGGATACTCTCCTGATCGAGACAGAGGATCCGATCAAGATGACGCTCGAGGAAGACAAAAAAATCAAAATCTCTGATCACCCCATACTTGATGACCTCGGCCAGACCACCAATCAGCTCACCCAGAGGAAGGGTGGTCAGCACCGCCGTATCGATATAAACGGCCTTGGGCTGATAAAAGGCCCCCACCAGATTTTTCCCCTCCGGGATATCCACCCCGGTCTTCCCACCCACTGAGCTGTCCACCTGGGAGAGGAGCGTGGTCGGCACCTGAACAAAAGGGATGCCCCGCAGATAGGAGGCCGCCAGAAATCCGGTCAGATCACCGGTGACCCCGCCGCCCAAGGCGATCAGGCCATCCTTGCGGTCAATCCCCAGCTGTGCCAGGCGGCTGGAAAGCACGGCAAAGACCTGCAGGTTCTTACTGGCCTCACCCTGGGGAAAGGTGAGCAACTCAGCCGCAATCCCGGCATCTTTCAGGGATTGCATCAGGGTGCTGCCATAGAGACGGGCCACATTGTCATCGGCAATCACGGCGAAACGCTTGGCAATATTGCGTTTGGCCAGATCAACACCAACAGTGGCCATAATTCCATCTTCAATAAAGATCGGATAGGTGCGGTCACCAAGACCAACCTGGAGAGTATGTTTCATAATTAACTAAGGGAAAAAAGGAATAAAAAAAGGAGATACCACCCGAGGGCAGTATCTCCTTTTACAGACTCAAAAAAACTGGTCTTAACTGCTTATTACATGTTTGCGCCGGAGGCTGCACCCTGCATTTTAACCTCAACCTTCTCGGTCAGGCCTGCATAGTACTTCTTGAGATGAACAAGAACTTCCTCACGACCAAAATGGTCAACAATCTCCTCGCCAGCGGAAAGGGCCTTACGCAGTTTGGTACCGGAAAGGATTACGCGGGAAGCTTTGTCATGTGGGCAGGTACGCAGAGAAGCCATACCATCACACTCTTTACAGTAAAAGGTCCAGTCGATCTTCATTGGCTGGCACTGCAGGTCTTTGTCGGTGTCACCGGTCTTGGGAACACGATCAAAGATCTCCTGGGCCTCGAACAGACCGTAGAAATCACCTACACCGGCATGATCGCGACCGATCAGCATGTGGTTGACGCCATAGTTCTGACGGAAGGTGGCATGAAGCAGGGCCTCACGAGGACCGGCATAACGCATATCCAGAGGATAGCCGGCGTTGATGACGTTCTCTTTTACGAAATATTTCTCGATAAGGATATCGATGGCTGTTACGCGGGTGGCGGCAGGAATATCGCCAGCCTTGAGGTTACCGATGAGGGAGTGGATCAGAACACCGTCACATACCTCAACAGCGATCTTGGCCAGGTACTCATGGGAGCGATGCATGGGGTTACGCAGCTGCAGGGCGGCAACGTTGGCCCAACCACGCTCGTCAAACATACGACGGGTCTGGGCAGGGGTCAGGAATACGCCAGGATACTCTGCTGGATACTCACCCTGAGAAAGTACTTTTACAGGACCGGCAAGGTTGAACTCTTTCTGAGCCAGAACCATGATCACGCCTGGATGATCCTTAGGAGCGATCTCCCAGAATTTATCGCCAACAGACTCTTCGCCCTCGCCGACAAAGACCTTCTCACACTCCCAACGCTTGTCAGCGTCGGTCATCTCATATTTCTCTGCAACCTTCATGGTGGCGAAGGTCTCGCCATTTCTTACCAAGGCAATATGATCGCCTTCCTTAATGGCGGCAGCATCAGCGGTAGATACGTCCAGGGTGATAGGCACGGGCCAGAAGGTGCCATCTGCCATCTGAAAATTCTCACAAACGCCTTTCCAGTCAGCCTTGGTCATAAAGCCATCGAGAGGACTGAAACCACCAATACCCATCATGATGAGATCGCCTTTGGTACGGGCAGAAATCTCAATCTGCTTCAGACCTGCAGCTACCTTCAGCTCAGCATCACGCTCTTTACCCTCGAGCAATGCACAAACCAAACCCTTTCCGCCATGTGGTGCAACCAATTTTGAGAACATAGGACTCCCTCTTTTGTTGATTTTTCTTCATGAATAATAACGCCAACCCCAACTTTGAAGCGGCAAGTTAATGAACAACGATTCACTAAAGCAGTACAATATATAAATCTGTTGGGGGAAAAGTCAAGAAGAAAAAATGGATTAATGCAAGCCTCGGCGCCTCCCCTTTATTCTTTTCCGAAGCGTCTCAATCGTAAGGCATTCGCAACAACCGAGACCGAGCTCATGGCCATGGCCGCCCCGGCGATCATCGGGTTCAGACTTGGGCCGCCAAAGAGAACAAGCAGCCCTGCGGCCACCGGGATACCAATCACATTATAGGCAAAGGCCCAGAAAAGATTCTGCCGGATGTTGCGCATCACCGCCCTTGATAATTGCAAGGCAACAATCACCCCGTCCAGATTACCTTTCATCAGGACAATATCACCGGATTCGATGGCGATATCGTTCCCTGTACCCATGGCAATCCCCACATCGGCCATAGCCAGGGCCGGGGCATCATTGATCCCGTCACCAACCATGGCCGGTCGCAAGCCCTGTCGCTGCAGTTCAACGATCTTATCCGCTTTTTTATCAGGCAGCACACCGGCTATCACCTCATCAATCCCCGCCTGGGCGGCAATGGCCCTGGCCGTAATCTCCTGATCACCGGTGAGCATGATCAAGCGCAGACCCATCTTCCGCATCCTGGCCAGCGCCGCCGGCACCTCTGGTTTGAGCTTATCGGCAATGGCCAGCAGAGCCGCAAAGCGGCCATCAACGGCGAGAAACAGAACCGTCTTCCCCTGCCCTGACAGCTTGGCAACCTCTGCATCCACACCTTCCACACCAATATGCCTGCCCTCCAGAAGCTGCCTGTTACCAAGAAGGATCTCCTGACCATCCACCCGGCCGGAAACTCCCTGGCCAACCAGGGCCTCAAAAACCTCAGGCTGCTTCAACTCGCCTCCCTTCACCTTCGCTGCTGCCACCAGGGCCTCGGCCAGGGGATGTTCCGAGGACTGCTCAATGGAACCAACCAGAAAAAGAAGCCGTTCATCACTCTGTTCACGAGACGGATTGATCAGGTCGGTGAGCTCGGGCCGGCCATAGGTCAGGGTGCCCGTTTTGTCAAAGACCAGTGCCTCAATCTTTTCCGCCATCTCGAGAGCTGCTCCACTCTTAATCAGCACCCCGAGCTGGGCGCCGCGCCCGGTTCCCACCATGATCGAGGTCGGAGTGGCAAGACCCATAGCACAGGGACAGGCAATGACCAGCACCGCAATAAAAAAGCGAAGGGCCACCGCAAAATCCACCCCGCCTATGAAATACCAGGCTAGTCCTGTCAGGATCGCCACAACGATCACCACAGGCACAAAGTAGAGACTGATCCGATCCGCCATGCCGGCAATAGGGGCCTTGGAGCCCTGCGCAGCCTGCACCATCCTGACAATCCGGGCCAGCAGGGTATCCTGCCCCACCTGCTCAGCGCCTATCTGCAACACCCCATTTTTATTCAGGGTGCCGCAGGTAACCCTGTCCCCTTCTTTTTTAGAGACCGGCAGGCTTTCACCAGTGATCATGGATTCATCCACCGCCGTCCGCCCACGGACGATCAATCCATCCACTGGAATACGCTCACCCGGCCGCACCAGCAGCACGTCTCCAGACTCAATCTCCTCGACCAGAATCTCAGTCTGCTCCTCGCCTTTCAGAAGAATGGCCGTATCCGGGGTCAACTGCATCAACTTGGCTATGGCATCAGAGGTGTGCGACTTGGAGCGGGTCTCCATATATTTTCCCAGCGAGACGAGGGCTATCAGCACCCCTGCCGATTCAAAGTAAAGGTCCATGGCCAGCAGGGCCGACCTGTGCGCATCGATGCCCAGCATGATCTCCAGCAGATTCCAGGTAGAATAGACAAAGGCGGCGCCGGTGCCTATGGCGATCAGGGAATCCATATTGGGAACCCGCCGCAACAGAGCCGGGATGCCGATGAGATAAAAATTCCGGCCCAGCACCATGATGGGGATCACCAGACAGAACTGGAGCAGGGCAAATCTTAAGGGATAATGATGGGGGTCAATAACAGACGGCAAGGGCAGCCCCAGCATTTCTCCCATGGAGATAAGAAGCAGGATCGTGGCCAGACCCAACGACCAGAAAAGCCGCCTCTTCATGGCCGCAAGGTGCACAAGGGCCTCCTGACGTTTCCTGGCAAACTGATCCAGACCGGCACCCACCGGCCTGGCCTGAAAGCCCAGATTGGCGATGGCCTCACGGATCTGCCGCTGGGAGGTCAGATCCTTATGATAGACCACTCTTCCCGTCTCAGTCACCAGATTGACCACAACCGATACCACCCCGGACATGGAGGAGACAACCTTTTCAACGCGGGTGGAACAGGAGGCACAGTGCATGCCGCTTATGGCAAGATCAAGGGTCAGCTCCTCCGCATCCTCATCCTGTTCCAGCTCAAAACCCAGTTCCTTGACACGACCGGCAATCAGATCAAAAGAAATGATGCTCTCGTCCCAGGCAAGCTCCATGGACTCGGCTGCCAGGTTGACCGATGCCAGCTCAACACCTTCCAGCCCCTGCAGCACCCGTTCAATGCGACTTGAACAGGCGGCGCAACTCATCCCTTTCACCGCCACGCTTTGTTTTTCTATGGGTCCCATTTCACACCTCTATTTCAGCGTTATCCGCTTCAGAAGAAAATAATCATTTTCACCATCAGATGACAGCGATGAGTGAAAGAAAACAGCCTTTCAACATCCTGCCGACCTGTCAACCTGCCATGAGTCTCATGAGACCGGCCAATGAAACATCTGCTCCTTTGTCACGCTCTGGCTCTTGCTTCTGTCTTATTGAGACTTACTATTAAACTCTTCTGAACCTCATGCAAAGATCAGATACGCCTGAATCCTTTCACTGCAAGGCATCTTTTTTCTGCCAACTTTTGCCATACAACCTTATGAATCCAGATACCCGTATCATAGACAAAACATTGCCCGCGTTCAAGAGCCGTTTCACAGCATCGCTGCCGGGCGACCCGGAGCAGACAAACAATCGCCGCCAAGTTGATGCCTGCTACTCCTTTGTCGAGCCCACTCCGGTTGTTGCCCCGGAAACCATTGCCTATTCCCGCGAGGTGGCCGCATTACTGGAGCTGCCGCTTGAATTTTGCCAGTCACAGGCCTTTGCTGATGTCATGGCAGGCAATCGACTTCTGAACAACATGAGACCCTTTGCCATGTGTTATGGCGGCCATCAGTTCGGAAACTGGGCGGGCCAGCTTGGCGATGGCAGGGCCATCAACCTGGGCGAGGTGCAGAATAAGCAGGGCGAGCACTGGGCCACGCAGCTCAAGGGGGCCGGGCCAACACCGTATTCACGCAATGGTGACGGACGGGCCGTGTTGCGTTCATCCGTGCGTGAGTATCTGTGCAGCGAGGCCATGCATCATCTGGGTGTCCCGACAACGCGCGCCCTCAGCCTGGTTGCCACCGGTGAAAAGATCGTGCGTGATATGTTCTATGACGGTAATCCCCAACACGAAGCGGGCGCTGTTGTCTGCCGTGTGGCGCCATCATTCATCCGCTTCGGCAGTTTCGAGATTCTGGCCTCACGCGGCAAAATAGATCTTCTGCAACAGCTACTGGATTTCACCATCAGCAATGAGTTTCCCCACCTTGGCCTGCCGGGAAAGAAGACATATCTCTCCTGGTTTGCAGAGGTCTGCCGCACGACCGCCCTGATGATTGTCGAGTGGCTCCGCGTTGGCTTTGTTCACGGGGTC
>JANZPQ010000092.1:0-5006 GCA_038040945.1 Desulfobulbaceae bacterium
CCCGCTGCAAAGCGGTGATGACTCCATCCTCGCCCGCATGAACCGTGGCTACAGCAGCAAAGAGTTCAGGCAGACCGTTGACTTATGCAGAAAAAGGCTGCCGGATGCAGCCATCGGCATTGATGTCCTGGTCGGCTTTCCCGGAGAGACGGAGCAGCATTTCACTAACACCTGCACCCTGCTCGAGGAGCTTGACTGCACCTACCTCCATGTCTTTCCCTATTCCAGGAGAGAGGGGACCCTGGCCGCCACCTTTGAGCAGCAGGTGCCGCAGGCCGTCAAGGATGAACGGGTGGCCAGACTGAGACGCCTGGATGCAGCAAAGAAAGAGCTGTTTTACAAAAGACATCTGGGTACTACACGGCCAGTGCTGGTTGAACACAAACGTGACCCCGATGGCAGGCTCAGGGGATTTACCGACAATTACATCCCGGTCAGCTTCCCGGGTCCCAAAACGCTCATGAACACCATCACAGCGGTTCGCCTTGAAAGCGTCTCCGCAACCCATGTTAATGGCAGAAGCAGTGACGAAGACAATGCAGGGTGAGATAATAGCCATCGGCAATGAGCTGACCTCAGGCAGGATCTCCAATACCACCAGCGGCTTTGCGGCCCGACACCTCTTTGAGGCAGGCTACGAGATCTATGCCATGCACACCATCGGAGACTCCCCGGCCCTGATCGGCGAGGCCCTGAAGCGTGCCATCAGGCGGGTTGATTTTGTACTCGTCACGGGCGGACTGGGCTCAACCGATGATGACCTTACGACCGAGGCGGTCTCCAAGGCCCTCAACAGACCTACCATTCCCAATCTGGACATCCTCTCCCAGATCCGTAATCATCTTGACTCCATCTCCGCCTCTCCCGTGAGCCCCCTGGAAAAACTGGCCTGGCTGCCACAAGGGGCAGAGGCCCTGACCCTAGGGGCAAAGATGTCTGGCTATCAGCTGATCCAAGACAACAAGCCGATCTTCTTCCTTCCCGGCGTGCCCTCCCAGATGCAGATCCTTCTCCTGGAGCAGGTCCTCCCCCGACTGGCCACCTGGAACCATGGCAGACAGCTGGCAACCTGCCAGCGAATCTTCAAGATCCTTGGCATGGCCGAGGCGGAGATCAACCGACGGATCGCCGGACTGACCCTGGATAAAAAGATCCATATCGGCTACTATCCGGTTTTTCCGGAAGTGCATCTGAGCCTTACCGTGCGTAGCCCCATCGGCACTGATCCTGCCCCCCTCTTTGAGGAGGCATGTCAGGCAATCGAAAAGAGCCTGGGAAGGGTCATCTATGGATGCGATCAAGACAGCATCGCCTCTGTTACCGGCCACCTTCTCCAGGTTGAGAACATGCGCCTGGTGACAGCAGAATCATGCACCGGAGGGTTGATTGGTCAGCTCTTAACCAGAGTCGCCGGGAGCTCCCGCTACTTTCTGGGTGGAGTCATTGCCTACGCCAACAGTATGAAAACGGAATATCTCGATGTAAGCGAGCAGTTGCTGGCAGACCATGGCGCTGTCAGCAGCGAGGTGGCAGAGGCCATGGCCGCAGGCGTCCGGGACAGAAGCAAGGCCGATATTGCTCTCGCGGTGACCGGCATTGCCGGCCCTGAGGGCGGGACGATAGAAAAACCGGTCGGCACCGTCTTTATCTGTATGAGCACAAAAAACACGATCCAGACCCACCATTTTCACTTTGCCGGAAATCGACGACAAATTCAAGAGATCACAGCCAAAACAGCCCTTGACCTTGTCAGGCATTACCTGCTACAACAGAATCGTAACTGATAGACTTCACTTCTCACACAAGTTTCCATCAAACAGACTCCAGGAGAACCTTCATGGCAACACCAGATCCAGCAAAAAACAGGGCTGACAGCGTAGACAATGCCATCAGTCAGATTCAACGACAATTCGGCAAGGGTTCCATCATGCGGCTTGGCAGCCATGAGACCGAACCCATTCCGGTTATCCCCACTGGAGCCTTGAGCCTCGACATAGCCCTTGGGGTCGGTGGTTTTCCCAAAGGAAGAATTTCTGAGATATACGGGCCTGAATCTTCCGGTAAAACGACCCTGGCCCTGCATGTTGTGGCCGAGGCCCAGAAACGGGGTGGAAACGCTGCCTTCATCGACGCCGAGCATGCGCTTGACACCGCCTATGCAGCCCGCCTGGGTGTGGATATTGACAATCTGCTGGTCTCCCAGCCTGATTTTGGCGAACAGGCCCTGGAGATCGCCGAGATCCTGATCCGCTCCGGCGCCATCGATGTGATCGTCATCGACTCCGTGGCCGCCCTGGTGCCCAAGGCCGAGATTGACGGCAATGTGGGCGATTCCCATATGGGTCTGCAGGCGCGGCTCATGTCCCAGGCCATGCGCAAATTTACCGGCGTGATCAGTCGCAGCAATACCATCCTCATCTTCATCAATCAGATCAGGATGAAGATCGGGGTCATGTTCGGCAGCCCGGAGACCACCACCGGCGGCAACGCCCTGAAATTCTACTCCACTCTCCGTCTTGACATCAGAAGGATTGCCGCCATCAAAGAAGGGACGGACAATGTTATCGGCAATCGGACCAGGGTGAAAGTGGTGAAAAACAAGGTTGCCCCGCCCTTCAAGACCGCGGAATTTGATATTATCTATGGCGAAGGGATCTCCAAGACCGGAGATCTCCTCGATCTGGCCGTTGAGAATGACATAGTCAACAAGAGCGGCTCCTGGTACTCTTATCAGGATGAACGGATTGGTCAGGGGAGGGAGAATGCCAAAAAATTCCTTGCAGACCACCCGGAGATTTTTGCCGAGATCGACAAGAAAGTCAGAATGGGCTATGGCCTGCCCTCTGCTGAGATCAGTCAGAAACCAGCAGAGCAGGAACCAGCATAAAGCCGTTCGTCGTATAAAGAGAAGCAAGGACGATTCATTTCACTCAATTTTCATGGAAAAAAAGCTCCAGGAGAGTTCTTAATGAGCAATGTAAAATGGTCTCATCTCAAGCTGTCAGCCAAATTCGGGATAATTTTTGCTGCCACCTTTGTTTCCTTTATCCTGGTGCTCAACCTGTACCAATGAACTCTAGGTGCCAAATATCCATGCCAAGCTGTTAACCATTCGGCTTATCGAGAAAATCTACATCCCATCCGACTGGATAAATATGCCGAGGCCACTCAGGAAGTAGCCTGGGAGATTCAAATGCGATTTGCTGATTCCTATGTCGATACCAAATACACGGAAGCCATAAGCAAAGACCTCTAGGCCTACAGTGCTACCTTTGCCAAGCTGGTGGAAACAGACAAGCAGATCCAGCAAGGCCTGGGAGTCATGGGTGAAGCGGCTCACAGGGTTGAGCCCCTGGTCAAGAAGATTATGGAACAGGCGGCTCGCCAGATCGACAACACCATTCAAAATCTCCGCCAATGGCAGTAAGGTCAACGGCAGCGCCGAGGATCTGGCTGACCTCGCGGTGAGACTGAAAGAGCTGGTGGGGCGGTATAAGATTTAAGGAATACGTAAGAGGGGAATAGGGAGAAAAGTCCCTATTCCCTTATTCTGTCAATTATTTTGGTGGTAGAGGTCTCGGTGGTGAATGGGATCCTGACCACCCTGCCGCCATTTGCCTTGACCTCCAAGGCTCCCACAATCGCCTCCTCCTGCCAGTCCGCCCCCTTCACCATGACATGGGGCAGAAGAGCTGTGATCAACTCCAACGGCGTATCGTCGCTGAATAAGACAATAGCATCGACGCAGCCTAAAGCCGCCAGCACCATGGCCCGCTGCGACTCCTCATTGATCGGGCGGCTGCAGCCCTTGATTGCCTGAATGGATCGATCACTGTTCAAGCCAACCACCAGAAAGTCCCCCTGCTTTCTCGCCTGTTGCAGATAGTCCACATGCCCCGCATGCAGGATATCAAAACAGCCATTGGTAAAGACAATCCGCTGTCCCTGATTTTTTCTGAGCCCGACAATACGAACACAGTCCTTAAGGCTGAGGATCTTCTCCTGATCATCAAAAGGATACGGGGCCGGGGCGACAGTATTAAACCGTTGCCGTAACTGCTGTTGTTTCCGCCAGTCAATAGCTCTTGTGGCCAACTGCTCATCCTCTCCTGCCTCCAGCAGGATCTCTCCCCCGGGGCCGATGATCAGTGAATGGCCGCCCAGTTCGATATCATTGGATAGACCACATCCGTTGCAGGCAACAAGAAAGACCTGATTTTCTATGGCCCGCGCCTGAAGCAGTGTACGCCACTGACCAATCCGCTCCAAAGGCCATTGCGCCGAGACAACCAGCAGAGAGGCCCCCTGTTGACACTGAACCTTGGCTGTCTCAGGAAAACGCAGGTCGTAGCAGACAAGTCCACCCACCCAGCCCGAGGCTGTTTCCACTGGTCGCGGCGACCCTCCTGCGGCCAGCCAGTCATCTTCACGCCAAAAGGAAAAAAGATGCTGTTTCCGTATCTTGCCGGCCACTCCCTCCCTGGTGCTGAAAAACAGGGTATTATAGAGAACGACTCCCTGATCACCGTCAACCCTTTCCACCAGAGACCCAGCCAGGACACACTGATAGCGGGCTGCGAGTTCGCTCAACTGTTCAATAAGCCAGGGGGTTTGGAGGCTGAGTTCTGCCAGTTGCGGATAGACAAAGCCCGTTGCCCAGAGCTCAGGCAGGAGCAGAAGCGTTCCCGGCGCAGGCGGCTCTTTCTGCAAGGCACCCCGCAGCCGGTCAAGATTGACACCAGGCGCTCCAGGAGTGATTGCAGACTGAAAAAAACCGACGGCGGCAAAGGAGGGAGATTCAAAGGCCAAAGGATATTCCTCACACTTCACAGGGGATGGTTAAGTTGGATCAGGGCGTCCTGCACAAGCTCTGCAACTGAAAAAGTTCGCACCTGGCCCTGGCTGTACAGTCGCACCTGACTGGAGTCAGTTGCCAGTGGCAATAAGGAGTTCGCGGCAGTCACGGCCCGCAGATGACCGAGCGACCAGACAGCCAGACCGCGCAC
>JANZPQ010000093.1:0-7999 GCA_038040945.1 Desulfobulbaceae bacterium
ACGAAATCCTCAAAGGTCTCGGGGTCAAACAACAGGTTGTCAACCAATTGACTCAGGCTGCACTGCTGCGTCAGGGCGCAAATGCCATGGGCATCATGGCAACCCCTGTTGAAATCCAGACCGCCATCCAGAAGATGCCCCAATTCCAGCAAGAGGGTGGTTTTAACATGAATACCTACCAGGCCATCCTCGGCGCCAACCGCCTGACCCCTCATAAATTCGAGGCCTCAATCGGTCGTGACCTGCTTAGTGAAAAAGGAATCACCTTTATCAATAATTTCGCCACAACAGCAAGCGACGCCGAGATCAACGAGATGTATCAGCGTGACCAGGAAACAGTTACGGTGAAGGTTGTCAAGATTTCACTTGATCTCTTCAGTGATAAAATAGAGATAGTCCCTCAAGAGCTGGCCGCCTGGTTTGAAACAGAGAAGAACAACTACAAGACAGAGCAGAAAATAAAACTCAAATATCTGACTTTTCCCTACAAGGCCCAGATAGACCGCATGACTATCAGTGACGAACAGATCTTGGCTCAGTACGAAAAAGATAAAGCGGCTTACCAGATCCCGGAACAACGACACGCCAGACATATCCTGTTCAAAACAGACGAGAACAGTTCCTCTGAAATCCAGGCGGCACAGCTGAAAAAAGCGGAAGAACTTCTGTTCAGAGCCCGCGCCGGTGAAGATTTTTCCACGCTTGCCACAACCTATTCTGAAGATCCAGCCAAGGCTCAAGGTGGTGATCTGGGAACGTTTGCCCGGGGACGCATGGTCAAGGAATTTGACGATGCGGTCTTTTCCATGCAGCCCAACACCATCAGCGATGTCGTCACAACACAATTTGGCTATCATATCATCAAACTCGAAAAGGTCCTGCCCGCTGTCACCCAACCCCTGGAAGAAGTCCGCGCCTCCATTGCTGAAAAGCTCCAGAGCGAGCAAGCCAGACCCGCAACCTTCCAGATGGCTAACGAGACCTATGAAGGCATTATTGCCGCTGGCAGCCTGCAGGCCTATGCTGAAAAAAATCCTGCTGAAACAGTCAGTTCGACTGACTTTTTTAGCCGTACTGCCCCACCCGCGGGTCTGGATCGTGATCCTGGCTTTATGGATACCCTCTTTGCCCTGAAACAGGGCGAACTCAGCTCGCTTATTGAAACTCCGTCCGGCTACTTCATCCTTTTTGCTGAAGCAATCCAGGAACCGGTCCCACCGGGACTTGACGAGGTCAAGGATCAGGTAAGCAAAGACTACTCGCTTGCCAAGGCCAGAAAAATGATCAAGGAGACTGCGGCTGCTTTTCTGACCAAGGTCAAGGGAGGGGCTGATTTTGAGGCAACTGCCAGTGAAGAGAAATTGCAGACTAAAACCACAGGGCCTCTCCGCAGAAACAATACGACCGCTGACCCTGTTCTTCCGCTCTCTCTCGTTGACCAGGCCTTGCAACTGGGCGCCAAAAACCCGTTTTCAGAAGAGGCCCTAACCGTAGGTGACGATTTGTACATCGTGCAATTTCTGGAACGACAATTGCCGGAGACAACCAGTATCAATGAGAGCACCAGAAAAGAGTACTCCGCCACCCTGCTCCGACAGAAACAAGATCGACTCCTGAGCTCCTGGCTGAGTCAGCAGGAAAAAAAGGCCAAGATATCTACCAGCAAGAACCTCTTGAACTAAAGGGTGTTCTGAAGAATTCAACAAAGAGCAACGAGGGATGGATTTTCCTCCCCATCCTTCGTTGCTCTTTCAATTTCTGCCCTGAATCCGCTGACATATCATGGCGAGTGCCCCAGGGAATCATTGCATGTTCTTCGTTTTCACATCGATCCGCATTTTTATTGCAGAACCAACGATCCTTCCGATCAGGACTAGGACGCATCTACTATGACACCTCAACCCCCTCTTCTTCAGGCCTACCGCAAACTCAACGCCTTCGAACAGACTTTTCTTCAGTTTCTGTCCATTATTTATGAGCCACCCCATATCACCTTGCTGGTCAACTGCCTTACCAAGCTGGATATGCGCAGTCCGCGTGGCACCTGTCCCACGGCAGCCAACCTCACCCATTATTTCAACAAACTGCAGAAACTCGGTCTCGTCACCAAAGAAAGACAGTGTGCGCCGGAGATAACCGAGATATTAAGCCGGATTGCGGTTGCCGAAGGAACGTTTTCCACCTTTGCGCAAGCGATCCGCAAAGAGGCCCCCGTTTCCTATTATTACGGGAAATGGACAACCCGCTGCTGGCGGGCCATGCGCGAGATGCGCATTGGTATCTATACCCAGGACTTTGATCTTATCAATGATGCCCTCGATTTTCTGGGGAGCCAGTGCAAAGAGCTCTTCTCTGGCCTGCCACCAACTGTCCAGGTCGTTACCACTCCCTTTGATCCTGTATGGCTGCGATCTCTCCCTCCTTCGTTTCAGTTTTTCTTAACAAATCAAACCCTTCGCTTTGCCCAGTCCGAGTTGCTGTCCTTCCCGGAGGTCCTGCAATTTCTGCAGGATAAAGATAATTTCCAGCACCTTGACAGCGATGAGAGACTCCCTTTTCAGCGTCTGCTCTTCAACCAGCTCCTGCTCCAGGGAGAACTTGATGCCGCCCAGCAACTGATCACAGAGCAGCCTGAAAGCTTCAACGGGACAGGTGCCATCGGCTCTCTCTATTTTCTGCGAGGGGATTACCCGCAGGCACGCCAGGCCTTTACGGACGACCTCAAAGCCCTCAAGCAATTGAGCGGCAATGACAAGGTTGCCTTTTTTGGACCACCGGGACTCTTTCATATCCTGGCCTGCCTCCAGGAAGACCTCTCCGACCAGAACCAGAGCGTGGCCCACCGTATCGGCACCACCCTCTCTCTCTTCAGCGGCACAACAGAAGAGAAGGCGTACCATTTCTTGGCCGCCTTGATCAATGGCCAGAACCAGAGCAATATCTCAGAGGAAGAATTCTCGCTCGGCCAGGACGAAAAAGAAAACAGCCTTACCATCCTTTTTGCCGGACTCTGCGGCTACTGGCTGAACAGCGTCCTGACACCGGAGACCGAGAAAAAGATAACAGCCCTCTATCAACAGGCCAGGGAGCATAACTATCACTTTTTCTCCCTGAATCTGGCCGGCATTCTGGCCAAGACGAGCGCTGACAACAGTGAATACCTGGCTGACATTGAGTCCATCCAGAAGAAAACCGGTCAAGCCTCTCTTGTCTCCATTCTCGAGCCTGAAGAGCCCTGGAAGCGAAGCCTGCAGGCGCTGATCCATGCCACAACCACCCAGAAGAGCGGTAAGGACCAGACCGTCAGGATGGTATGGTTCATAGAGTATAAAAATGAAGAGCTCACCATCAGCCCCAAAGAGCAGAAAATTTCCGCCGGAGGGCAATGGAGCAAAGGCAGGCCGATATCGCTTTCCCGACTCTACTCGGGTGATATGCTCCCCTACCTGACCATTCAGGATCGCAAGATCAGTGCGGCCATCAAAAAAATCCAGCACCCCGTGACCCACGGAACCAGCTATCAGTTTGACATGGACAAGGCCCTGGTCGCCATGATCGGCCACCCTCTGCTTTTCCTGACCAGCTCACCAGGTTCAGCAGTAGAATTTGTTACCGGCGAACCAGAGCTCCTGGTCGAGGAACGAGGCGGTAAACTTCACATCCGCTTCGCCCAGGCTGTGACAAAAGACTCCATTACGGTCTTTCAGGAGACCCCGACGCGCTTCAAGATTATTGAAATTAATGACAATCACCGTCGCATTGCCCAGATTACCGGCATCGACGGCCTCACTGTCCCTCTTGAGGCCAGTGAACAGGTGCTCACCGCGATCGGCAATATCTCTTCCTATATGACGGTCCATTCGGCCATTGCCGCCGACGCCTCAAGCAATAGAAACAGTCATATCGAATTCGTCGAGGCAGACCCATCCATTTATATCCATCTGCTCCCTTTTGGCACCGGCTTCCGTCTGGAGATGTTTGTCAAACCCTTTGCCGAAGGTGGTCATTATCTGAAACCCGGGCAGGGTGTTGAAAACATCATGGCCGAGGTCCGGGGCAGACGGCTGCAGACCCGCCGCAACCTGGCGCTCGAAGAGGAAAACGCCAGAGAGATTGAGGAATCCTGCCCCATCCTTGACCTGGCTATTGACATCGAACAGGAGAATGATCGTGAGTGGCACCTGCAGGATCCGGATGACTGCCTCCAGGCCCTGATGGAATTGCAGGCCATCCATGATCGGGTCATCATTGAATGGCCTGAAGGTGAAAAGCTTACGGTCACCCATCAGGCTTCCCTGAAAAACCTGAATCTGAAGATACGCACCAACCGGCAGAACTGGTTTTCTCTCTCAGGGCATCTGGAACTTGACCAGGAAACCATGATCGATCTGCGTGAACTCCTCAGCAAGGTCAAAGGTGCCTCGGGCCGTTTTATCCAGATCGGCGAAGGACAGTTCCTGGCGCTGACCCAGGAGTTTAAAAAACGTCTGGAAGAATTAAATACCTACTCTGAAGGACTGGACACAGATGAAGGAGAGGAGATCCTCATTCATCCTCTGGCTGCCCTG
This sequence comes from Desulfobulbaceae bacterium, assembly GCA_038040945.1. Lineage (GTDB taxonomy): Bacteria > Desulfobacterota > Desulfobulbia > Desulfobulbales > Desulfocapsaceae > UBA2270. The sequence goes on from JANZPQ010000093.1 coordinate 4,569, forward strand.
CCGCTGGAGCAACTGATCGAACAGGCAAAAACAAATACCGATGCCGGCTGGGAAATGCAGCAGAGCAGATTCAAAGACCTCCACGCCTACACGCCTCAGCTCCCCTCCACTCTCCAGGCAGAATTACGTGATTACCAGCTCGAAGGCTATAACTGGCTGGCCCGCCTGGTGCATTGGGGAGTTGGTGGCTGCCTGGCTGATGACATGGGGCTGGGCAAGACTATCCAGTCCCTGGCCATTCTCCTGGAACTCTCATCAGAGGGGCCCTCTCTGGTCATCGCTCCGACCTCGGTTTCCATCAACTGGGAGTCAGAGGTGAATCGTTTTGCCCCCACACTGAATATCAAATCTCTGATAGGAAAAGATCGCAAAAAAACCATTCAGAAATTAGGGAAATTTGACATCCTTATCACCACGTACACCTTGCTCCAGCAGGAAAACGAGTCCCTTTCCCAGGTCAAATGGCAGGCTGTTATTCTCGATGAGGCCCAGGCCATAAAAAATGCGGCAACCAAACGCTCCAAGGCCGCCATGGCCCTTCAAGCCAGATTCAGACTCATCACCACCGGTACTCCCATTGAAAACCACCTGGGAGAGCTGTGGAACCTCTTTCACTTTATCAATCCCGGCCTGCTGGGATCACTGGGTCGCTTCAATGAACGCTTTGCCATTCCCATCGAGCGTTACCACGACCGCGAGGCCCGGCTGAAACTGAAAAAACTCATCCGTCCCTTTATCCTGCGGCGCCTCAAATCCGAAGTGCTGGAAGAATTACCGCCACGAACAGAAATCACCCTCCACGTGGCAATGAGCAAAGAAGAAATCCATTTTTATGAGGCGTTGAGACAAAATGCCCTCGAAACACTGGAAAACAACCAGGAAAAGAAGGGACGGCATCTGCAGATCCTGACAGAGATCATGAAACTGCGTCAGGCCTGCTGCAACCCCCGCCTAATTGCCCCTGACACCAATATTCCCAGCGCTAAACTGGAAGTATTCTCAGCTGTCATTGAGGAACTGCTGGGCGGTCGCCATAAGGCCCTGGTCTTCAGCCAGTTTATCGGCCATCTGGAGATCCTGCGTGAATATCTGGACGGAAAGGGAATTTCATACAAATATCTGGATGGTTCAACCAGTACCGCCAAGCGAAAGCAGCAGGTTGACGAATTCCAATCCGGTGATGGAGATCTCTTTCTCATCAGCCTCAAAGCCGGCGGCCTGGGACTGAACCTGACCGCTGCTGATTACGTTATCCACATGGACCCCTGGTGGAATCCAGCTATTGAGGATCAGGCCTCCGACCGGGCGCACCGCATTGGCCAGACACGCCCTGTCACCATCTACAGACTCATCTGCAAACAAACTATTGAAGAAAAGATAGTCAAACTTCATCAAGAAAAACGGGACCTTGCCGGAAGCCTCCTCGAAGGAACCGACATCAGCGCCAAGATGAGCACTGAAGATCTGCTGGATCTGATCAAAGAAAGCTAATAGAGGCTCAACCTGAAGGGCTGATGCGGAAATAAGAGGGAGAAAATGCAGTGTTAGAAAATGGAGTTGCTTTTTAGCCCCATTCGATTAAAATAACTTGTTTGCAAAAGATATGCGCCCGTAGCTCAGCTGGATAGAGCAACGGACTTCTAATCCGTAGGCCGCGCGTTCGAATCGCGCCGGGCGCACCAATAAAATCAAGGGGTTAACCAGAAGTATCAACTGGTTAACCCCTTTTTTTATGCGATTTGTTCCATTCGCTATTGCTTTTTTCTGCTTTATTATTGTATGGTTTGACATAAAAGTGGAACAAAAATGGAACAAAAAACATGGGGAGATCTACGGATATGGCACGCATTCAAACCCGAAAAGGAAAAAGCAGAACGACGTTTACGGCTACTGTACGAATTAAAGGTTTTACTCCAGTAGCCAGGACTTTCGACACGAAGGGCGAAGCGAAAAGTTGGGTTGCTAATATAGAAAGGGACATGCGGATGGGACGATACCAGGACGCGCGCCCTGCAGAAAAACTAACATTTTCTGAAGCGTTAAATAAATACATAGATCAAGTTTCAACGACAAAGCGACCAAACTCTGAGCGTCGCGATAGAGATTCGGCTAAGGCGATCCTCAATATTATGGGTTCGGAAATATCTTTGGCCGATGTAAACCCGCAACGGTTAGTAGTTTACCGTGACGCTCGCCTGAAAAACGTTTTACCATCAACGATTCAAAAAGAATTTGCTCTACTCTCCCACATGTTTAACATTGCGCGTCGTGAATGGGGACTTCAAGTTGATAATCCTGTACCAGAAGTAACTCGACCAAAGGTTCGTAATGGCCGTACCCGCTTTCTTACCAACGAAGAGGCCCAAAGATTATTGGATATCGCCCAAAAAAGCCGGAACAAAAAACTTCACCCTTACCTCCTGGTCATGATGCACACAGGGATGCGCCCAAGCGAAGCAGCTGGTCTAACATGGGGGGATGTCGATTTGGATGCGCGACTCGTTAAGCTCGAAATAACAAAAACCGATATGCGGTATGTACCGCTCACACAAGTGGCTGAAAATGTGCTTCGTTCCATCCGCCCAACAGACACCGGAAAAGACATGTATGTGTTTTTACCGCCGAGTAGCGAACCCTTAAAAAAGAGTACCGGTCTTCCTTGTCTCTATTTCAGACGGTCTTTTGAAACAGCCAGAACCAAAGCAGGTCTCGAAGATGTACACCTCCACGACTTGCGCCATACCGCAGCCAGCCATCTCCTCATGGCTGGAGTAGATATCAGGACTTTAGCGGAGATTCTGGGGCATAAAACACTACAGATGGTTCATCGCTATACCCATCTTCTCAATGATCACAAATTGAAAGCTGTTGATCTAATCAACTCATTAGGGTTGGAATAAAAAAAATCAAATAGACTTTTCGATGGTGGATACATTCAAGGGAGAATGAATTCAATCCTTATTGTATCCCGCACGAACAGCATTTTCTATTCTGGCCACCTCCTCGTCGGCCAGAAAGCTGTAATAATCAGCCCGCTTCCGGGCAGAAAGCTGCCCTTTGTTTTGTAGACAAAGCTGAATAAAAAGATCAATGAGACGATCGGGCATGTCCACAATGGATTGAATTTCCTTTTTTGTCCTGTCATAGCTGACCAAAAAATCTAATTCCTCCACCAATTCCTTCTCAATGGTAAGGCGAACAAAATCGGACAGTGCTTCCGCCTGGGCCGTCATGTCGATGTATTGATACCAGTGGCCAGTCTCTCCTTGCACAGTCATCTGTCCGATATCATCTATAGTGTATTCGATAAGACTCATAACCGAGCGTGAAAGCAATTCCAGAGAAGAATCGTAGAGTGCCGGATTTTTCAGCATGGCAGCAGAAACAGGGAACATCAAACCTTTCGGAATCAGCCCACGCCGTGACAGGAT
>JANZPQ010000094.1:0-3897 GCA_038040945.1 Desulfobulbaceae bacterium
CCGAAATATGTTGCAATCTTCTCTCTGACCAGGGCCGGGTTGAATTCGTAGAGCCGTGAAAAGAGCTCCTTGCCCTTGCCGGAGATGGTCATGGTCATCTTCTCTTCCTGGGCCAGGGCCTTGATTGCCTCTTCCATCACCGGCTCACCCTCCTCGACGATGAGCACCTTTTCGCAGCCTGCCAGAAAATCTTTAATCAGCCTTGCCGGCAGGGGGTGGGTAAAACCGAGGCGGAGGACCTTTGTCCGGCCAGCCAGGTCAAGATCCTGCACCGCGTCAGCAACATAGGTGTGGCTGACCCCGTTGCAGATGATGCCCCAGGGGCCGCTGCCCTCGGAAAAGTTGAACGATGACTGATCAGCCAGGGCCATTGCCTTGTCAAGATTGTCAAGGAGACGAACATGAAGCTGGCGCGATACTGCCGGGATGGTCACATAGCGCATGGGATTGCGGCTGAAATCCCCTTTTGTCACTGCTTTGGTGATCGGCCCTAACTCGACCACGGCCGTTGAGTGATTGATCCGGGTGGTGGTGCGCAGGATAACCGGTTCCTGCAGTTGTTCCGACAATTCAAAGGCCTGACGGGTCATCTCCTTGGCCTCGGCAATGGAGGATGGCTCCAGCATGGGCAATCCTGCCAGCTTGGCATAATAGCGGCTGTCCTGCTCATTCTGGCTGGAAAACATGAAAGGGTCATCGGCAACCAGGATGACCAGACCGCCCCTGACCCCGACATAGGCCAGGGTCATCAGGGCATCAGCGGCCACATTCATGCCCACGTGCTTCATGACGCACATGGCACGCACGCCGGTATTGGCCGCGGCGGCCGCCACCTCGAGCGACACCTTTTCATTGACGCTGTATTCGAAATAGAGATCGCTTTCCTGAGACATCTGGAAAAAGTTCAGAGAAATCTCAGACGAGGGCGTCCCCGGATAGGCGGCGGTAATCGCCACTCCCGCCTCAATGGCCCCGCGGGCGATGGCCTCGTTGCCGAGCATCAGCATTTTTTTGCCCGGTTCATCAGTCAGTAATTTGTGCATCTGTTTTTTTCCTTTGTGCTTTGTGGCTCTTGAGTGAGCCGGATTGTCTGTCAGCCGAGAAACTTTCGTATGTGAGCGGCCTCAATGAGATCCCTCTGCAGGCTCACATTATCTTTGTTTTTGATGGCCTTGATGATCCTTGAGGTGATCACCTGATGTGCCTCATTGACTTCATATGATCCCCAATCCATTCTGAGTGATTCTTTTACTTCATCAGGGAGGATGGTGAGGACATCTTTGTTATAAAAAGACATTGCCGCCTGGATGTCAAAAAGAAAATTCACGTGCATGTCTTCCAAGCAGCGCAGATCTTCATTGGTCAGGCATTTTAATCCCAGAATTTCTGGCGGCAGGCCAATGGAATAGCAGGCGGCACAGAAGCTGATCACCCGCGGCAGAGAGGTGGCGCCGATATTACGGGCGTAGCCGAAAAGGCCGACATGGAGCTTGCGCATCCTCCTTCTGGGGACAAAGGTGGCCACCTGATTGATCAGGGGGGCCAGATGTTCAACGACCTGGCGGTATTCTGCAGATACCTTGTCGATGATCTCCAGGCACCTTCGCTCGTCGATCTCCACCCGTGTCGACGTTGTTGACTCTTTCAGTTTGTTGATGGCAGCCACCACCGTCGGCCCGGGATGATCATACTTGAAGGCGGACTGCACCGTAAAGGTCTGGACATCCGGGTATTCTCTCAGCACACTGTCGACATTGTCAGGGGACAGGTGGCCCCTGAAGGGCGCGCTGCCGGCGCCGAGGATCGGATAGATCTTGACCCCGGTCTCTTTTGAGAGTCGCTGCAGCCGCTGGAGGGCTATCTTGTTGCAGAGAATGGCGCTCACCATGCCGTAGTTCATTGCCGGATCGGACCGGGCAATGAATATCCGTTGGTGTTCGATATCCTTGTCCTGCAGATAGGCCCGCATGATGGTATGGGCCTCGAGCATGTGTTCCCGGTCCTCAAAAAGGGGGATCACATTGATCTCTTTGGGCTTGAAGTCGCCGATCCATTCGGCAATGGAGATATCTCCCTGATAGAACGGTTTTGTTTGCTTGCCGACAACGAAATCCTTGTAGTAATGATAGACCCGATTCAGGCTCTCGGCCGACATCGTCATGGGAAGGATCACCTCGTGAATGGGCGGGGCGTCGCATCCGTAAAACAGGCAGGCGGCATCGCACGAACGGGGAATACTTTCCAGCGTTTCAAGGAGGACCTTGGCCTCATTCTTTTCCACGTCCGGGTTTGGCACCCGCAGGGTCAAGCGTACATCTTCCCCCAGGCGGGTATGCTTAAAGAAGTGTTCATATTTGGTGAGCAGTTTTCTGACCACAAAGGCATCCACCTCTTTGCCTTCGCAGTCCCACATCTGCTCATCACAGCCGATATGGGTAAAGGCATAGTAGGCCTCCTGAATTTCGTCATCTCCTGACATATCCTGGTTTTCCGCAAAAAAAGGGAGCTGGACATTGTCAGGGTGCTGGGTCGACATGATTCGAGGTATCTTCATGGTCACATACTCCTTGCAAGGTTGTGGTTATTCTTCATTCTGCACTATCGCCACCTTGACTGCGCACAGTTTGTACTCAGGCGTCTTGGACAGGCGGTCAAGGGCATCGAGGGTAAGAAAATTCACCGGCGTTTCCTGGAAGTTATAGACCGTAAATACGGTCCCCTCCTGAGAACGTTCAGTGATGGTGGCCCGCATGGTCACAGAGCCGCGGCGGGAAGAGATCCGGATAAGGCTTTTTTCGCATATCCCCATCCGTTCGGCATCCACCGGGTTGATCTCAGCCAGACACTCGGGGGCGATGACGTCGATCTCCGGAGTCTTGCCGGTCATGGAGCTGAAGTTGTAACGGGCATACTCCCGGCCGGTGGTGAACAGCATGGGGTATTCCTCGTCAACCGGTTCCCGGGGCGGCAGGTATGGCTCGGGGATAAAGAGTCCCCGGCCCCGGGTAAAGGTCTTGGTGTGCAGGACAGGGGTGCCGGGATGATTCTCATCCGGTACCGGCCACTGCAAGCCTTGCTGTTCCAGTCGCTGATAGTTGATGCCTTTATACTGGGGGATCAGGCTGCTGATCTCGCTAAAGATTGCTTCTGCAGAGTCATAGCGCATCTCATAGCCCATTCTTCGGGCCAGGTCGCAGAAGATCTGCCAGTCGGGACGGGCCTCGCCCGGCGGCTCCACTGCCTTACGTACCCGTTGCACCCTCCGCTCGGTGCAGGTGAAGGTGCCGTCCTTTTCAGCAAAGCAGGCAGCGGGCAGCACGACGTCGGCCAGTTTTGCCGTGTCGGTCAGGAAGATATCCTGAACCACCAGGAAATCAATCTCCCGCAGGGCCTCCTGGACATGACCGATGTTGGCGTCGGCAATGGCCGGGTCTTCACCGAAGACATACAACCCTCTGATGTCCCCTTTGAAAATATTATCCCACACCTCCGTGGCAGGCTTGCCGGGAAGACGCGGCAGTTTAACCTTCCAGGTTTTTTCATACCTGTCGAAGGTTTCCTCGTTTTCCAGGCCGCCATAACCGGGCAGGGTGTTGAACAGGGCGCCCATGTCGCAGGCACCCTGCACATTGTTCTGGCCGCGCAGCGGGTTGCAGCCGCCACCCTCCACCCCGACCTTGCCGCAGAGCATGGCCAGGTTGGCGATGGATTTCACCCGGTCGGTGCCGGTGGTGTAGTGGGTGATGCCCATGCCGTGGAAGATGGCATGCCTGCCGTCAGCCGCATACATGCGGGCTGCCTGATAGAGCTGTTCTTCCGGCAGACCGGTGAGCTCAGCCACCTTGGCGGGTGGGTAATTCTGTACCAGGTCGCGCAGCTCCTGGAAATCCTCGGTCC
>JANZPQ010000095.1:0-8924 GCA_038040945.1 Desulfobulbaceae bacterium
CTTTTAACCCCGATGCCTGCAGCAAGGTTGGGGCCTCTGGTCTCTGGCAGTTCACCCGGACAACCGGAAAACGATATCTGCGCATTGATCATACCATTGATGAACGTCAAGATCCATTCAAGGCAAGTCACGCTGCCGCAAAGTTTCTCAAAAGGAATTACTCCATCCTTGGCAGTTGGCCCCTGGCCCTTACTGCATATAATTATGGAACATCAGGAATGATGCGGGCAAAAAAGGACAAGGGCTCCTATGAAAAGATCTTTCAGGAATATCAGGAGGGATACTTCAAATTTGCCTCCCGTAATTTTTATCCATCATTTCTTGCCGCCCTTCGAGCCGCCCGTACGTTTGAACAGGATCCGTCCCTGCGTCGCCATACACCTGTACCAACGACTACTGTCCGTCTCAAAAAACAGGCATCGGTAAATACCATCAGTCGCACTTTCAAAGTCGATATCGCCACTATCAAGGCCCTTAATCCCGCCATCAAGTCATCGGCCTTTCAGGGCAAACAGCAACACCCCCGGGGATATCAACTGAAACTTCCAACCACTGCCCAGAAACACACAAAACAAGTCCCTATAATAGAAGCAAACCAGAACCCCAGAAAAAAGCGTAGCTACTTACAGTAAGTTACTTGAAATACGCCTCTTTTAAAAATCACAGTAAAGCATCTGTTTGCTTCAACCCCGAGGAGCAGCCCATGGATATCTCAAAAAGAATTGCTGAAATGAAAAAACAACCTGGATTTCAGGACAATGTAGGGATGATCCTTATCCACAACGGCGTGGTACGGAATTGGTCGAGAAAGGATAAAAGCAAAGTCAAGGCGCTGGAGGTCACCCCTGATCTCACAAAGATTGAGGCCATTCGCCAGGAACTGCTCCAACGGGACGGCATTTTTGACATTGTTATCGAGACCAAAAGCGGGCTGTTTCAGCCGGGTGACGACCTTCTCTTTCTCATCGTTGCCGGTGATATTCGTGAGCACATCAAGCCCGTTCTGGCAGAACTCCTTGACCGGGTCAAAGCAGAGGCAATTGCCAAGAGAGAGATCATCAACAATTAGGAATCATCAGCATGCTTACCGCCGAACAATTTGTCAGAAAATTCAAGGATGTAAAAACGCTGCCCTACGTTGTCACCAAGCTTTCGCGAATGATTGCCGATGACGATACGACGATGAAAGATCTTGAAGACGTGATCAAGATGGACCCCACCTTGGTGGCACGCCTGCTCCGCCTTGTAAACAGCGCCTTCTACGGACTCTCACAACCAGTGATCTCCATTGGCAGGGTCGTGGCCTTTCTTGGCATGCGGAACCTTCGCAGCATAGCCGCCACCGATTCCCTGCAGAATCTTTTCAAAGAACGAAACAGTGCTGGAATTTTTTCCAGAAAACGTCAGCAGTCTGACCAGTATCCTCCAGATTGCGCAGTACATTACCGGGCAGCTGGACTACAATTCCCTGCCGGATGTCGTATCACCCCTTTCTCCCCCACTGGTGTGCCATCTTCAGGAAAATATGGATGAATACAAGGTGCTGATTGACGACTTACCCGAAGAGATAGCCAAGGCTCAGGATATTTACGAAATGTAGTCTTCCTGCAGGAATAGGTCTCTTTTCTTTCATTGCCGTTTTTTGAGCTATCGCACTCGTGGCATTCTAGCAAAAAGTCAAAAAAGCCTGTCATCTCAGAATTTGATCTTACCTTGCAGATCCGCGGGGCAGAGACAAAAAGTCACGATATCCCGCTTCTTGCTTACACCTCGCACGGAAAGAATCGCCAACAGGTGCCGCGAAGCCGGCATGAATGATTACATAAGCAAGCCAATCAAGCGCGAACTCGTTTTTAAGATCCTTGAAGAACGACTCAACGGGAACACGTAACCAGCATCAGGGGGCCCATTACAACAAGCCATGACCACTCACCGCAATAACAAACCATCCATGACCAGCCGAATAGTGACCTGGGCGGATCATCAGCTGAGCACTGAAACAGCCGGCCCGAAGCAGGCGCTCCACGCCTTCGTCCGTGTACTCCTGATTACGGCCAGGGAATTTCGCAAAAACGAGCTCTCACTGCGCGCAAGCGCCCTCACCTACACCATCCTCCTCTTCTTGGTACCCATGCTGGCCATGAGTACAGCCCTGGTCAAAGGCCTTGGCGGCAACAATCAGCTGCGGCAGGTTGTTGCCGGCTACATTGACACCCTTGAACAAGGCCCAGTGCCAACCGCCCCTGACCCCTCTCAGTTTGGTGGAGATCCTGCAGATGAATCCGCCAATGCAGATGAAATGACCGCGACCCTGACGGTACATCTCCGCTCGGCCGCAGACAAACTTTTCGACTATGTTGACAAGACCGACTTTACCACTCTGGGCTCCATCGGCGTCCTGGTTATGCTGATCACTATCATCCTGGTCTTTGACACCATTGAACAGGCCATGAACACCATCTGGAAAGTACCCTCTGGCCGCACAGCACTCCGTAAGGTCACCGATTACCTGGCCTTGCTGATCCTGATGCCGGTTGCCATCAATATTGGTTTTGCAGCCACTACAGTTATCAAAAATCCAACATTGCTGAGTATGATCGAACCGTTCCTGCCTGTCATCTGGCTGCAAACCTTCTTTCTCCTCTTACTGCCAATCTTATTTATCACCCTTGCCTTGACAATCAGCTACATAGTCTTCCCCAACACCAGGGTCCACACGATCCCCGCCTTTATTGGGGCGATACTTGCCGGCTCCCTCTGGTTTATCACCCAGAATATCTATATCAGCCTGCAGCTTGGGGTCTCCAACTACAACGCCATCTATGGTTCTTTTGCCACACTCCCCCTGTTCCTGGTCTGGTTATACCTGGGCTGGATTTTCATTCTGACCGGCGCCCAGGTCGCCTTTGCCTGCCAGACGCAGAATAATTATCAACTTCTGCAGGCAACGCCAACTCCGGCCGAACAACTGAGCGCCGCCTTTGATATCGTCCATCAGGTCTTTGATTCTTTTGATAAACAGCAGAGGATTACTGTCAAGATGCTGCCCGATCTCTGCCCCGGGCAGAGACCATCTCTGCTTTCATCGACAATGAACCAACTCATTGCCGCAGGCATCATCCACATCGAGAACAAAAGACAGTGGCTGTTTCCAGCTTTGCCAGCCATAAAACTGACACAGGAAACTATCGTCAAGGCCATCCTCGGCACAGATACCCCTGACACCGAAGGCGGCCGACAAAGCCGACGTGCCATAGAGGCGGCCAGTCAAACGCTTCCTCTGAGCTTTCAGGAAAGTCAAAATAGTTAGTACCCATCCCGAAAAATATGTTGTACGATAGGGTAACCATACGGATGAGCAGAGCCACAGGGACAGATTACCACGTTCCAGCGTCATCTCATCTCCAATATCTACAGTTAACAACAGGGGAAAAAACAGATGAAAAATATTTTCGCAATCGCCGCCATTCTTACCAGTTTGATGTTGTTCGGATGCAAGGGTGAAGAACCAAAGCAACCATCAACGACTGAGTCCACAACCCAGACGATGAAGTCCACCACAACCACGACCCCTGTACAGGGCGAGCAGGACATGGAAAAAACGACCGAGACTGAGGAAGTCATAGAAAAGACAATTGAGACTCAGCCAGCACCAGCTGAAGCCCAAAAATAACGGGTATGGCCGCCCTGATCTCCATAAAAAGGGTGACCGACCACGATTCATCAGGAATGACCCATAACCAACAATGATATTTTCCGCAGGATCCGATACCCGCTCGACATTATTACACAACGCAACAATCGTTGAGATATGCCGACCCGGAGGACACGACCTGGGAAAATCATCCGTCACTGCCTGCAAGGGAGAGGAAAAAGACTCCCTTGCAGGCAGTGACTTGGTCATGGGTTCATTCTTTGATGGTCTCATTATCTGGGTGGTACGGCGAGAAGCCGACAAAGTTATTCCAATGATTTGGGTTTACCCCCGTTCCAGCGTTGTTCCATGTTCACAATCAACATTCAACAAGAGATGAAAAGGCAGCTGAAAAAGTTTTTTGTACTCGCCATGCTTGCCAGTTTGATGTTTTCCGGCTGCAAGAGTGAAGAACCTACGCAACCACCAGCGCCAGAGTCCACAACCCAGGCCATTCAGCCTGCCGACGACAAGGCCCATGAGTTTATTGACAAGGCTGTAACCGCCTCCCAGTCCTTTACCGACAAGGCTGTTGAAATTCAAGCTATCGTTCTGAAGGCCGCAGCCGACATAAGTGCCACTATCCAGAAAAGCAGTGAGCAGGTCACGGAAAAAGAAACTGAGAGCCAGGAAGCACCAGCAGCCGCTGCCCCCCACAAATAACAGAACACGTCCGACATCCCTGATCTAAAAAACAAGAAAATGGATAACCGACCAGGATTCACCAGGAATACCACATGACCAACAATGACATTCTCCGCAGGATCCGCTATGCACTCGACATACACGACGCAAATATAGTTGAAATATGCAGACTCGGCGGACTTGAGCTGGAAAAAACGTCAATCACTTCCTTACTGAAAAAGGAAGAAGAGGAGGGTTTCCTTGCCTGCAGTGATCAGGTCATAAGCTCTTTTCTCGATGGTCTCATTATTCAAAACAGAGGCCATAAAGAGAACAAAGCCGATCCAGGGGAAGTTGCATCGACCATCACCAACAATATTGTCCTCAAAAAACTGCGCATTGCTCTGGAACTGAAAGAAGATGCCCTTCTTGAAATCCTGGAACTGGCCCATGCCGGCATCACCAAGGCCAAGTTGAGCGCCTTGTTCAGGAAAGAAGGGCATAAAAATTACAAGGAATGCGGCAATCAGTTTCTCAGAAGCTTCCTCAAAGGGCTCGCCACTCGTTACAGGGATCAAAAAAATACAGCCCGTGCCGAAAGACCGGAAGAGTCATGAGAAACATTCTGACCAAAAACGGATCAGACCTGCTGAGCCTTCTCACAGATGCCGGCTACTCAAAGACAAAGGCGAAACAGCTGGTTAAGCATGGCGCCGTCCTCATTGGCGACAAGGAGGCGACGCGGGCCAACCAGCTTTTGCTGGCAGGAGAGCTGGTCACTATTCGCTCAGAGCAGGAGATGCGCGCCCAGGCCAAGGATTGCCCGGGACTTACGATCGTCTACGAAGATGAGGATATCATTGTCATTGACAAGCCTGCCGGCCTGCTGACCATTGCCAGCGAAAATGAAAAAAGAAAGACCGCCTTTTACCTGCTCAGCAGCTATCTCAAGGAGCGGGCTCAATCGACTCAAGAACGGATCTTCATCGTCCATCGGCTGGATCAGGGGACTTCCGGCCTGCTTGTTTTTGCCAAAAACGAGGCGGCAAAAAAAATCCTTCAGGAACAGTGGGACCTTACCGACAAGAGATACTCCGCCGTGGTTGAAGGGGTGCCCAGGGAGAAAGAGGGCCAGATTACAAGCATGCTCTCCGAATCAAAGGCCCTGCGGGTCTATAGCGTCAGGGACACAAGCGGGGAAGGAAAGGAGGCCAAAACCAACTACAAGGTGATCAAAGAGAGCGCCGACTATGCCCTGCTCGATATCACCCTGCTCACCGGACGCAAGAACCAGATCCGCGTCCATATGACCGACATTGGCCACCCCATTGCCGGCGACAGGAAATATGGGGCCAAAACCAATCCTCTGCGCAGAATGGGGCTGCACGCCTATTTTCTCTCCTTTAACCACCCCACCATCCCGGAAAAACGGTTGGAATTCGAGATCAAGATACCAGGGAAATTCCATATCCTTTTTTCTAAAATAAAGGGCGAAGGAAAGAGGGGCTAAGCTCACTGTTCCCTTTTCCCTTTATCTCCACACTCCGGCAATCGGTTCGGCGCATTGCGGACAGCAGCCATCAACAAGCCTGTTTTCCTGAATGGTGAACCCCCGCCGGCTGATCAGCCTGGCCTGACATGCCGGACATGAGCTATTTTCTCCTCCCGAGCCGGGAACATTGCCTTCGTAGACAAACCTGAGTCCGGCAGCCAGTCCGATCTCCCTGGCCTTCTGCAGAGAGTGCTGCGAGGTGGCCGGTCTGTCTGTCATTTTATAGGTGGGATAAAAGGCCGTCACGTGCCAGGGAATCGAAGAATCAAGGGAGACTATAAATTCAGCAATCTGCCTCAATTCCGCCTCACTGTCATTGAGCCCTGGAATGAGCAGGGTGGTTACCTCCACCCACACCCCGAGCCCATGCATGAGCTGCACGGTATCGAGTACCGGAGACAGGCGGGCGCCGCATATCTTCCGGTAAAAATCATCGCTGAATGCTTTAATGTCGATATTGATACCATCGAGAACCGGCGCCAGTTTCCTGGTTGTTGCCTCGGTCATATAGCCATTGGAGACAAAGACATTCTTCAGCCCCTGCTCGCGGGCCAGCAGAGAGCAATCATAGGCAAACTCGAAAAATATCGTCGGTTCCACATAGGTATAACTGATCGACTGACAGCCATTGCTCAAGGCGCTGGCCACCACCTGTTCCGGAGTTCGCAGGATCCCGGGAGGATGCTCTGCCTCAAATTCCCCGGGCTGGGAGATGGAAAAATTCTGACAATGGCGGCAACGAAAATTGCAGCCGACAGTAGAGATGGAAAACGATTGACTCCCCGGCAAAAAATGGAACAGCGGTTTCTTCTCCACCGGATCCACATGCTCGGCGACCAGACGCCCATAGACCAGAGTGGACAAAACTCCATTCCTGTTCTCACGCACCCCGCAGATACCCCGATGCCCATCCTTGATCCGGCAGTGATGGGCGCAGAGCCCGCAGATCACCTCGCCATCATTGCCCTGACTGTACAATTGCGCCTCATGCATCAGAAGAGCCTCCAGGTCTTGTAGCTGAATCCTTCACCGCCCGCCCCTGTTGCCACCTGCCATCCAGGTACAGATAGTGGGGAGTAAAGCGGCTTTTATAATTCATGGCCGCCACTGACTGAATATAATAACCAAGATAGAGATAATGAATCTGCTGACGGCGACAGAACTCCGCCATGGTCAGGATGTTAAAGGTTCCCAGGCTTCGACCGGATTGAGCGGGATCAAAATAAAAATAGACAGCATTCATCCAGTTTTCACCCACATCGACGATGGCGCAACCGACAAGCCTCCCCTCCAACCGGTAACGAATCTCAACACATGAGACAATGGAGGTGAGGAAAAAACCGGAATAATAGCTCTCGGCCTGATTGTTCTTGTGCGGATACCGACTGGAGAGGAATTGCTGACACAAGGCCAGGTTTTCCGGACTGAGCTGCACCGGTCCGAACTCAATATCAAGATCCTGGTTTTTTTTCATCACCCGCCGCTGATTGCGGTTGAGCCACAGCTCATGCGGATGCAGACGGATGGGCACACAGCCGGAGCACTCATCGCAACGCATGGCATAGAGGCAATTGCTGTTGCGGCGATAGCCGGAAGCCAGAAACAGCTCCATGATCCGCTCCGGAACAGGAGAAAACAGGGCCTGATAAAAAACAGCGGTATGGGGCAGATGATAGGGACACTCTACCGCCATCTCGACAAAATAGTCATCAAAACGGCATTGAAGCTCCGCAAATTCCACAGCGCATTGTTGATCGTAGTGAGTCATACAAACACGTAAAGCTCCTTTAATCCTTTCCTACACCAGTCCCTGTTCCAGCATGGCACGAGCCACCTTGACAAATCCGGCGATATTGGCGCCGGCGACGTAATTCCCGGGAGTTCCATATTTGTGGCCCGTATCAAGACAGTTCCTATGAATGGCCTTCATGATCAAACGGAGCCGAACATCCACAGAGACCATCCTTGCTTCAAGCTTTGTTGCAGATCCGTACTTTTTTGCACCCTTTTTATACCATAGTGTATATCCATTTTTCTAAAAAAGACAGTTTTTCAAACTGATTCAGAGCAAAGATGACGATTTCAGACTGACGTCAGGATCATGCCTCCAAGCTCGCTTGCAGCCGTTGAGGTCAAGGACTGAGGAGCCGGGACCGGATCCTTGATATTTTCAGGTTTTATGCTATCGTGATGTCATACTCAGATATCACCTCACAAAGCTTCCAGGTTGTCGACAATACGTTAAAAATACAAAATATCAGTATGATCCATCCATTTCATTCTTACACCAGGGGAACTCATGGAACTCTACGCCTTTCTGAAAGAATTTTTCGCAACGCCTCTGACAGAACGGCTTATGACTGCAGATTCCTTCATGGGAACAGGCAGCTTCCTCAAAGAACTTTCCGCCATGCCTCTGATGGAACGGCTTCTGATCCTTACTGTTTACGCCGTTCTTGCCAAGGCAGTGGACATCTTCATCAACCGTATTCTGAAGCGGCTCGCCAAAAATTTTACCCATACTGATCTGGACGACAAGGTTTTTGCCATCCTCCACACTCCCGTTGTCCTGACTGTCTTCTTCATCGGGGCCCTCCATCTCATCTCCGTGGAGCCGATCCCTGCCCCGGCCCTGGGGCACGTTGCTTCCCCAAGGTGTAAAAAGCGTGGCCCTGATCATCTGGACCGTCACCTTTCTGCGTCTCTTTGAGCTTCTGGCTGAGAAATATCTGCTCAAGATCCTGGAGCGAGGAAAAATCGGTACGGATCTCTTCCTGCTGTTCAAGAATCTGACCCGGGCCGTTACCATTATCATGTCCCTGCTCTGGCTCCTCTCCATCTGGAAGGTCAATATGTCCCCCCTCTTTGCCTCGGCGGGAATCGCTGGTATCGCCGTGGCACTCGCCGCCAAGGACACTCTGGCCAACTTCTTCGGCGGCATCAGCATCTTTACCGACCGCACCTTCAAGGTGGGGGACTATATCATCATCGATCGGACCGAACGGGGCGAGGTGGTCGAGATCGGCATCCGCTCCACCCGGATATTGACCCGCG
>JANZPQ010000096.1:0-5213 GCA_038040945.1 Desulfobulbaceae bacterium
GCAACCGTTTCTCCGGCGTTCTCACCGGCACGCTGATCACCTCCATGGTTCAGTCTTCGAGCGCCACCACGGTGATGCTGATCAGTTTTGTCAGCGCTGAGCTTCTCACCCTGACCCAGGCCGTCGGGGTCATCATGGGCGCCAACATCGGAACCACCATGACCGGCTGGATTGTGGCGCTCTTCGGATTCAAATTTAAAATAATCCTGCTCTCTTTTCCCGCCATTTTTCTGGGATTTCTGCCCCGACTGCTCGGCATGCACAGGCTGGTGGACTGGGGCGAAGTGCTGCTGGGCTTCGGCATACTCTTTCTCGGACTCGACTTCATGAAGGAATCTGCTGAAAGTCTCAAAGATTCCGCGGCCATCCTCGCCTTTGTCCAATCGGTAGATGCCTCCACCTTGATGAACCGACTGGCGACAGTGGCCGTCGGCGCAATCATCACCATGCTCATTCAATCCTCTTCGGCCACCATGACCATCACCATGACCCTGGCCGCCCAGGGCATCATTGATGTGCCTTCGGCCTGTGCCCTGATTCTCGGGGAAAATATCGGTACCACGATTACTGCCAACCTTGCCGCCCTGGGGGCCTCCCGCGAAGCCAAGCAGACGGCTGTCTCTCACTCCATTTTCAACATATTCGGGGCCCTCTGGGCCATACTGCTGTTTAACCCCTACCTTCAACTCATCGATACTCTTGTGCCTGGAGAATTGATGAATTCGACCACCGGCACGGCGATTTCCATGGTAGCCCTGGCGGCCCATGTAGCCATGTTCCACACCATGTTCAACGTTATCAATACCGCGCTCTTTCTTCCCTTTGTCAAACAGATCGCCTGGACTGCCAGCAGGATCGTTCCCTCTGACCCCATGAAACATCGCCCTATTCTTCAGTACCTTGACCCCCACGTGATCAGCTCTCCGCCCATGGCACTGCACGCCGTGCGCCTGGAAGTGCGCAACATGACCCGCGAGGTCAACTCCATGCTCGACAAGGTGATGCTCCTTATCGAATCACCCGTTGCCAAGATGGGGCTGGTGGCCGATGCCATCAGTCAATCGGAAAACAAGGTAGATTATCTGGAAAAAGAGATCGTCCAGTATCTGGTGATCATCACCCAGGGCGAGACGTCACGCAGCGAAGCCCGTGAAATCACCGGCATGATCGGGGCAGTCCACTATATTGAACGCATCGGCGATCGCTGTGAGGCCTTGCATAAACTACTGGCCCGGCGCTATGATCAAAAAATTGAGCAATCTCCAGAAGCGACAAAACAGCTCCTGGAGATCGGTAACACCACCCGCGAGTTCATGCGGCTCGTCGCCGACAATCTGGAACATCCTTCACCGGAAATCATGGTCACCGCCCATGGACTGGAAAAGGCCATTGATGAAATGCGCACACGTATGCGCGACAGCCACATCTCCCGTCTCAACGAACAGTGCTGTTCCGTTGCCAGTGGCCTGATGTTCATAGACATGCTCACCTCTTTTGAAAAAATCGGTGATCTCGCCTACAGCGTCGCCCAGGTATTGGCTGGCGAGCACTAAGCTGCCGCTTTCAATCGCAGCTCCTGCAGATTTCCAAGATCATGGTTGTCATATCAAGTCCCCATTATCCTGGAGCGAAAGAGAAAAAAGACCGCACCCAGCAGACAAAGCCCGGCCCACAGATAATCGAGCGAAAGCTTTTCTTTCACGTAGAACAGAGAAAAGGGGACAAAGACGGACAGGGTCACCACCTCTTGGAGGATCTTCAACTGGCCCACGTTCATGACCTGATGGCCAATGCGGTTGGCGGGAACCTGCAACAGATACTCAAACAAGGCGATCCCTCAGCTCACCAAAGCCGCAAAGATCCATGCCCGGTGCCCCATATTCATCAGATGACCATACCAGGCAAAGGTCATGAACACATTAGTGCAGCAGAGCAGAACCAGGGTAACAATATAGGGACTCATCTTTTCCATGCGCCTCATACAGTAAAAATCAATCAATAAAATCAGCGGGTTTATATTAAGATATATGGCAAAGCGTGTCAATCAGTGACAGCGACTTAACCATGAACAGCATCAGCCTTTTTCAACCCATAAACTTGACATACACCGATAAGACCATTCTAATGATCAAAGAACAGATTTCTGGAGGGATCTGACAAGCCCCTCTTTCTTCTTTTACTTATCCATTATGATGCCGCCTCGGGCCTCCTGCTCATGGGATGCGCCATCCTCGCCCTGATCCTGGCCGACACCTCCCTGGCCGCTTCCTATGACCATATCCGCCATACCGTCATCACCCTTCAACTTGGCTCATTCACGTTAAGCCATACCCTCCATCACTGGATCAATGACGGCCTGATGGCCCTCTTCTTTTTTCTGGTGGGCCTGGAGATTAAACGGGAGATCCTGGTGGGCGAACTCGCCTGCCTGCGTCATCAGGCGCTTTTGCCCATTGGTGCAGCTCTCGGCGGCATGATCGTCCCGGCCCTGGTCTATGCCGCCATCAACAAAGACGGGATTGGCGCGGGGGGCTGGGCCATACCCATGGCCACTGATATCGCCTTTGCCGTAGGTGCCCTTGTACTCCTTGGCAAACGGGTACCCAAGGCCTTGTTTGGTTTTCTGCTGGCCCTGGCCATTGTTGATGACCTTGGCGCCATACTGGTTATTGCCTTCTTTTATACCAAGACCATTGACCAGAACATGCTCCTTTGGGCGGCCTTTATTTTTTTCCTGCTGATCGGCTGCAATCGTGTGGGAGTTCGGAAACCACTCCCCTACTTTCTCCTGGGTGGTTTCCTCTGGCTTGCCCTTCTCTATTCAGGAATCAATTCGACCCTGGCCGGGGTCCTTACTGCCCTGACAGTGCCTGCAAGCCCCAGGTGTCACCCTGCAAAATCCATTGAGATCATGTCCAGCTTGCTCACCCGATTTGACAAGGTTCACGAAGCAGGCAGGACCATTGTCGGCAACACCAAAGCCCAGGGCGTTCTGCAGAATCTGGAAGATGCCATCCACAATATGGCGTCTCCTCTCCAGCGTCTGGAGCTTCATCTCCACCCCTGGAGCGCCTTTCTCATTATCCCACTTTTTGCCCTGGCCAATACCGGCATCCCCATAGAATTTTCCAGCCTGAGCATCACCATGCGCCATCCGGTAACCCTGGGGGTTATGGGGGGACTTGTGGCGGGAAAGGCTATCGGCGTCTTCGCCGCCGTCTGGCTCCTGCAACAAACCAGGCTCTCCCGCCTGCCGCCCGGCATAAACCTGCACCATATTGCAGGGGTCTCACTCCTGGCCGGCATTGGCTTCACCATGTCCATCTTTATCGGTGAGCTCTCTTTTGCGGGCCAGGACGATCTTCTTCTCCAGGCCAAGACCGGAGTACTGGTCGGCTCACTGCTGGCCGGAATCAGCGGCTTTCTCTGGCTTTTCCTGGCAGGCTCGCCAGACAAATAGTTCTGTCGAGCTCACCCTGCTTACTTTTATCAAATTTTTGGACAGATATTGGGGAAGCCCTGCCCCCGCCCTCATTGGTAAGAATGGATGCAGGAACTTTTGGGGAATCAGGGCAACATGATGACCTGCAGAGTGAAGGCAGCGAATATTCTTCGGCGCGGTTGCGCCAGACAGCAGGATACCTCCTTACCTCACTCTTGATGTTTAGGTTTTTGCATCAAGGCGACATCCTTGACCGGGATCTCACAGGACCAGCCGAAGGACTGGGCAATATACCGCAACGTTGCTTGTCGATAGAAGATGACATGGGTTGGATCGCGGCGGTAGTACCATGCAGCAAAATAATCGTCATCGCCCTGAAAGCAGGTCATGATCGCCAGCCACCCACCCGGCCGCAGCATCCGCTCGAAACGGGAAAATTCCTCGGCCGGATGGTGAAAATGTTCGATGGCCTCGGTGCAGGTGATGAAATCATAACGCCGAGCAAGCAAGGTCTGGTCCGGAAAGAAAAAGGGATCAAAGAGACTCATGCTGTGCCCGGCCTCAGAGAACATGTGAGCCAGCGCCGGCCCGGGACCGCAGCCGTAATCCAGCCCATCCCGGCCCGCAGCCAGCTTTTTCAACAGAGGATCGGTGAGCCTTGAGAGGAACCTTCGATAGGCTGTGTCGGCCACATTGTTTTCATGATTCCGATAGTGGGCGTATTCCGTCTCCGCTGAGGGCCACTGCGCAGGATCCAGCAAGGTGGCCTGGCAACGGTCGCAACGGTGGTAATCGCAGCCCTCTATGCTCAAAAAAGGACGTGTTACCGGTGCGCGGCACACACTGCAGGCAGGATTCCCATCGACACGATCCTTTACGGATTCCTGCTTTGTTTGCACTGAATGCATGCTCCGCTAGATGGTGTCATCAACAGCTCACTGACCAAAAACGGTCGTAACAAGATAGCTGGTGTAACCGATGTAACTGGCCAGTAAGACCGCCCCTTCAAATCGATTGATACGGCCACGGCCGGGACCCCGGAATCCGTAGCCGAAGACAAAGAGAGAGACAGTAAGAAAGGCCACAAAAAGAGCGTCACGGGTGAACACCTCCCGGGCCACGGCCATGGGGTGAATCGCCCCTGCGATGCCGACCACGGCGAGAGTATTAAAAAAATTGGAGCCAAGAATATTACCGAGTGCGATGTCATGTTCACCCTTGCGGGTGGCGATCACAGAGGCTGCCAGCTCCGGCAGCGAAGTGCCGATCGCCACGATGGTCAGCCCGATAATCAGATCGCTCACCCCAAAGCCGTGCGCAACCTCAACCGCCCCCCAGACCAGGATGCGGGAACTTACGATCAACAGGAGCAGGCCGATCACCAGCCAGATGAGTGCCCGCTTAATCGGCATGGCATGTTCTGCCAGCTCCTGATACATTTCGTCAGCAAGGGCATCGGCCCTCTGACGTAAACCCTGCCAGATGGTCCACGCCATCAGACAGCCAAAGACAGCCAGGAGCACCAGGGCATCGAGGCGGGTAATCTCACCATCCCAGAGCTGATAGGCAGCCAGGGCCGTGATGACCGTGAGAATCGGCAATTCCTTACGCAGCACCTGCGAATGGACCGCAATCGGGCTGATCAGGGCCGTAACCCCAAGGATCAGGCCGATATTGGCAATGTTTGAACCATAGGCGTTACCGAGGGCGATACCGGGGTTCCCCTGCGACGCCGCCAGTGCCGACACCACCATTTCGGGCGCAGATGTTC
>JANZPQ010000097.1:0-13635 GCA_038040945.1 Desulfobulbaceae bacterium
ACCCAGAACTGACTGGACATAAATACGGGTCGGCCTGAGCAGTTCTTCACCAAGGGTGCAGCCGAACTCTTCTATCTGCTGTCCGACCGAGAGCCCGAGATCCTTGAAACAGACCTTCCTGACCAGCGAGTAACCATTAGAATGCAGACCACTGGAAGCAATGCCTACAATCTTGTTCCCAACCTTAATCTCGGAGCCATCAATGATCGCATCACGATTGACAATACCCACCACAAAACCGGCAAGGTCATAATCGTCACCGTTATACAGACCTGGCATCTCTGCTGTTTCACCACCCACCAGAGAACATTTTGCCTGCCTGCAACCCTCGGCAATGCCCTTGACCACCTCGGTGGCTGTATGGATATCCAGCTTCCCTACAGAAAAATAATCGAGGAAACATAATGGCTTAGCGCCACCGACAATGATATCATTCACACACATGGCAACAAGATCAATGCCAATAGTATCATGTTTATTGCAGAGCCCGGCAATAGCGAGTTTGGTGCCTACCCCATCAGTGGATGAAACAATAACAGGTTGATTATAGGTAAGTGTGTCGATGGCAAAAAGGCTGGAAAATCCACCGATATCGTTGAGTACCCCACGCTGATGCGTTGAGGCGACAATATCTTTGATTCCCTTGACAAAGGCATTTCCTTTATCAATATCAACGCCTGCTTCACTGTATTTTGATTGTTGTAAATCGGTCATAATGTGCCCTTCAAAAGGTGTTGGAATGTGTTTGAGAATTTTCAGAATTTAATGCAATTATTTTTATTGTTTCTCATAGCGACGCATATCATTATAAAAAGTAAAAGAATGTAAAAAGAAGCGGAATCTCAAATACCATACTGATATTACATTGCAAGAACCACTAACCCGCAACGGTCGACAGGGGCTTCCCTGTATAGCTTGGTTGATTGCATGATGAAGAACCACTTGCTTCACCACTTTTCTTGCTTCCAGGAGGTGAGTCTGTCTCTTTAATAGAAAAAACATTTCCACAATATGTCAAGAATTCACAATAGCAGCACTTTATAAGGTGTACTTGAAAAATGCAACCTGTATTCAAATTGTAAGGACAACTCATTGTCTCGGCTTAAAATATCCTTTGCCTCCCTCCCCTTATCTATATTCGTGTAGTCGTCTACAATATTAAAGGCAAAGGTGAGGTGCGACATAAACCACCCGGCTATCAATGAGTAAACCACATAGCAGTAATGCAAGCCTCCTTTCTATCTCTTGAAAGATGGCGGGAAATATGATACCAGAATATCTATGAAATTATTTATTTTACTTGTTGGCATGGTGTTGATTTTTGAAGGTCTTCCTTATGTAGCTGCGCCGGAATCGATGCAGGCCTGGTTGAAAAAAATCGGCGAAATGCGGCCGGAGCAACTACGGATCATGGGACTTGTAGCCATGGCCGCCGGACTCCTGCTCTGCTGGATAATCCAGGGGTGACAGCCTGTTTACCTGAGCGCTACCCTGCTGCAACTAACTGTTATTGACATGCTCAACGCAATAACTGCACTCTGTTTTTCATATTTACAACAAGATACCTTACAGTCAAGAACAAGCTAAGCAGAGCCTGTTATAATCTGATCATATTGCAACATTGGTAGACGCCATGGAAGAAACGAGAAAAAGGGAACTCATTGGTAATGAGGGAATGGTTATCCTGGATATGGTTCAGCGCCTCAATCGGCGCAAGGCTACTGTTCATCTGTCAAAATTAATCTCCAAAACCCACCCTGCCGATATGGCATGGGTCTTCCGTCATCTTTCCAAAGAAGAACGAAACGATGTCTTTCCGATTATCGCCCAGACCAGTCTCATGGGTGAATTTCTGAGTGAGCTTGACAAGTCTATCATGCTCTCTCTGGTTGAAGACCTGTCCAATGAGTTTATGGCCAGTGTTATCAGCAAGATGGCCACTGACGACGCAGCTGATCTGATTGCCGCCCTGCCGGAAGAGGTGGCTGATAACATCCGTAAGCACATGAACAAGGAAGACCGGGAAGAGGTTGATGAACTCCTCCAGTACGACCCTCAGACTGCCGGTGGTCTCATGTCCACTGATTACATGCATCTGGACGAAGAATTAAGCGTGGGAGAGGCCATTGCCAAGGTCCAGAAACGCAGCGAAGAAAAGGAGATGGTTTTCTATCTCTACATCACCCACGGCGAGGGAAAACTGGCCGGAGTAGTCTCCCTGCGTGAACTGCTCATGCATCCGCCCCACCGTCTGCTGAAAAATATCATGAAATCCAATGTGATATCCGTCAGCACTGACACCGACCAGGAAGAGGTTGCCCACATGGTCTCCCAGTATAACATCCTGGCTGTCCCGGTGGTGGATTCAAGCTATACCTTGGTCGGTATCGTCACGGTCGATGATATTATTGATGTTATCCGGGAAGAGGCCACAGAGGACTTCCTGCAGATGGCTGGTGCTGGTAAGGATCGGGAAATCCTCTTAAAATCAACTTCAGCCAATGCCCTGATCAGGGCTCCCTGGCTTCTCGCCTCCTGGCTCGGCGGGGTGATGGGTATCCTTGTTATCAATTCCTTTACCAAGGAACTGAATCAGGTCCTGGCGCTCGCCTCTTTTATCCCCATTATTCTGGGAATGGGCGGGAATATAGCAACCCAGTCATCGACTATTATTGTCCGCGGCATTGCCACCGGCCGGATCCATATGGATCAATTTTTCAAGATTGTCTTCAAGGAGATGCGGGTTGGACTGATCCTGGGGGTAATTTATGGGATATTGCTTGGGGTCTTTGCCTATTTCGGCTACGCTGAGCCCAAACTCCTGGGTGTGGTGGTTGGAATATCCATCTTTTTTTCCATGTCCATGGCAGCAATGTTTGGGGCCTTTATCCCTCTTGTTCTCAAGCGTTTTGATATTGACGCAGCAGTGGCAACCGGTCCCTTTGTCACCACCTCTATCGATGTCCTTGGTGTCTTCATATTTTTATGGACCGCCAAGTTATTGCTCAACCTGTAGGCCGATCCGCCACCACAAGATTCATTCAAGCCTGTACAGTATAACTCCTTATCATGTCTCCTGCTTCCGGAAAAAGATCTTCCTCCCTTCTCCTTATCATTCTCTTGATCCTTGTTGGCCTATGGCTTGTGTATAAACCTTTGGGCCAGCAAGGCCTAACCCTGCACCTCTTCCTCATGTTGTTACCGCCAGAGGGGATCTGGCCGCTGATGAGACAAACACCATTGATATCTTCAGGAATGTCTCACCGACTGTGGTCTACATTACCAGCATCGCCCTTCGTCATGATCTCTTCTCGCTCAATGCTGTTGAGATCCCGCAAGGAACCGGTTCCGGCTTTGTCTGGGATGACATGGGCCGCATAGTTACCAATTATCATGTTATCAGCGACGCCGGTCGCATCCAGGTGACCATGGCTGACAACAGTGTCTGGAAGGCCACACTTATCGGCGCTGCCCCTGATAAAGATCTGGCGGTCCTGCAGATCGACGCCCCGAAACATCTGCTGAAACCGATCCCGATCGGGGAATCGCGGAACCTGCTGGTTGGCCAGAAGGTCTTTGCCATTGGCAACCCCTTTAGTCTTGACCAGACCACATGACCTCCGGCATCATCTCTGCCCTGGGCCGGGAGATCAAGGCTGTCACCGGTCGTCAGATACGAGGCATGATTCAGACCGATGCGGCCATCAATCCCGGCAACTCCGGCGGTCCCCTTCTTTCTCGATAGTGCAGGCCGTCTGATCGGGGTGAACACCGCCATCTACAGTCCGTCCGGGGCCTATGCAGGCATTGGTTTTGCAGTATCGGTGGAAGATGTCAATCAGGTCATCCCCCTGCTTATCCGCCATGGCAAGTTGATTCGGTCCGGCATTGGCGCCGCCTTGGCCGATGCCCGTCTGACTCAACGACTGGGCATCAAAGGGGCACTGATCCTCAATATTGAAAAAAATTGTCCGGCCCACCAAGCAGGACTGCGCCCCACCGAACAACGAGGAAATGAGATTTTTTTTGGCGATATTATCAGCGAGATAGTTGGAACGAAGGTGCAATCCTATGATGATATCCGCACCGAACTGGAACGTTTTCAGGTGGGAGAAGAGCTGACTCTGACTATTATCAGAGAGGGTAGGCCCATGCAGGTACAGCTTCGGTTAAGCGCCTTGGATTGATTGTATTTCTCACACCTGCAGTCATCATAAAAAAGTGAGGAAAACTACATTCAGGCAGCCGATCAGAAAACCGAGAAAGGCGCCAAAGAGATTGATATACTTGAACTGTTCCTCCATGATAGAGAGGAGCAGCCTCTCGAGGCGCATCAGATCCAGAGAATCCACTTTTTCTTTGACGATCTGCTTGAGATTCAGGGAGGCCACCAGTCCCGGCACTTCGAGGGCCAGCATATCAGAGGCCATTTTCTGAATCGACTGATAAAGGCCATCCCGCACCCCGGCAGGAAGCAGGGCGGAAAGACGACCGATAGGGCGACCGAGAAGTTCATGCAGCAGGGTCTGGGTCATAAAGTTCAGACTCTTTCTGGTTTCTGCTGAACGCAGGATAGACAGGACCTCTTCCTTGATCCAGGTTTTCCCTTTACGCATCCCGGCATCACCCATAAGATCCCATAATGCCTCACCAAGGGATAATCCGCCGCCTTCTATGTGGGTTTCGAGATTATCCCGGATCATAGAGGCCACGGCCGTGGTCATTTCCGGATCACGAAGAAAGGCCGTAAGCTGGAAGCTCAACTGCGAACAGAACTGCTCGACCTTATCCCCCCGTTCTTCGCTGTTCCCGTCAGCTAAGCGAGACGCCGAGCCTTCGGCCCCGTTGCCCACCATCGTGGCCAGCGGGGTGGCCAGAAAAGCCTGGCTTCTTTCCCGCAGGACGGTTGACACCCGCTGCTGCACATCCTCGTTCTGCAGCCAGCCGACAATCTCTTCCTCTTTATCTATCAGATACTCACGAACCTTTCTTTCCACGGTCTCCATGCTGAGAAAACTCTTTACCATCCCGGCCATGGGGCCCATGGAAGCAATGAAGTTCTCCACTCCGGCCCGCACCCCTTTCACAATCTTGTCGCGAATCTCAGGTTCACTCAAGACGACTGCAAACCTGCCCAGCAACACCGGGGTCTGCTCCTCGATGGTCTTGACAATAAGTTCCTGCAACGACTCAGGCAGAAGGTCGGCAAGGGATTTTTCCTGCCTGAGTGTCCCGTAAACCTTCTGCTGAACAAAGGTTTCGATCCATTGTTCCATGGCCGGACTTGCCAGCATCCGGGTCAGGTTTTTCTCGATAAAGGCGTAGCCTCCTTCCCGCTCTCTTCCAGGAAAAATCTCAGCGAGACTGGTTGCCAGGATGCGCTCAAGCTGCTGCTCAATGGCTGTTTCCACAATGACCGCAAAGGCGGGAGAGGCCACAAAGGAGTGAATTCCCTCCTGGGCCTGATGGGTGACGGCCTTGACCGCTACATCAAAATAGCTCTGATATCCTTTGGGAATAAGGCTTGGCAGCGGCCCAAGATCACGCTGCAACAGGGCGCTGCCCCTGCTTTCTATCAATCCGTAGAGATGGATCTGAAACGATTCATTGGCCAGGGCCTGACCGATCTCCTTGCTGGTCAGGAGATGTTCCCCTACCATATCACCGATGTTAACGGCCAGTTCACCCCGCTTGGCAGGAATAACCCCTGGAGTCAGGGGGAGCCGGATGCCAAAAACCCGCCAGGGATTCAGGGGGCGAAAGAGCATCTTGATGGCAATTTTGTTGGTCAGATAACCAATAAAGGCCCCTACTACCGGTGGCGTTGCATAATGCAGGGCAGTCAGCAGCTCAACGCTTGTGATCGACATGATGAACAATCTCCGATGGATGACTGATAATTTTTCCAGCCTTGTTTTTCTCAAGCTCCAGGCGCTCCCGAAATCCCCAAAGGGCACCCATGGTAAACATCCCTGCCCTGTTACCCGTCTGCATGTCAGTGGCAGTGTCCCCTACATAAAGAATCTGCTGAGGTGACAGCTGCATCAGGGCGGCAATTTCCAGTGCCCCGGCCGGATCAGGCTTTTTGGGTACTCCTTCACGCTGGCCATAAACAAAATCAAAGGTGTCCGCGGCAAAAAAACGATCGACGCAGAGCTGGGTAAAGGCATGCGGTTTATTGGACAGGACCCCTAATTTCAATCCTGCCTGACGCAAGTGCTGGAGCATCTCCACAACCCCTGCATAAGGCCTGCTCTGCAGATCCCAGCTCTGGCTGTAAATTTGCATAAAGGAGTCCATGCAGGCGGCAATTTCCTGCTGCGACCTCTTATTATCCGGGACTATGCACTCCATCAGGGTCATGAGGCCGTCACCGACAAAGTAGCGATAGGCATCAGAGGAATGGGTGGGAAAGCCGAAATGAGCCAGGGTCGCATTAGCGGCATCAGCCAGATCCTCAAGGGTGTCAACTAAGGTGCCGTCAAGGTCAAAGATTACGCCACGAATATCCATAAAAAAGGTAACGGTAATTTTTTCTGGTTGAGAGTGAATTCTCTTACAGGCATGCCATGATTCAAACGTCGGAACTCATGGCAGTTGCCTCCGGCACCTTTTTCTCATTCTGTGCGCATCGTCATTTGGAGGCCATATTCCACAGACGGCAAATGTCAAGAGTATCTCTAACACGAACTGAGGGACGAAAACAAGGCCATTATCACGGCGATGGCTGAAAGAATTCGAGATGCAAGGTTGTGAAGTGACAACCAAAAATGGTATAGCATACGACAATGCTCCTTCACCGTAAATTGAGAGGAGCAAGAATGGCAGCTCGAAACAGTAGAAAGTATGATATTGATGAGGTTCGGGTAAAAGTCTTTTATCTGTTCTTTCGAACGAAGTGAGAAAGCTTTTACTCCACTACTGCCGCGAAGATTTATCCAGTTGGTCGAGGATGATAACCTTACTTTTTTATGCCTTTTTCAAGGGCTTTGATGGCAAGTGCACGGACATGCTCTCGCCTTGAGTCATCGTTTCTTGAAAAGATGGCCTCCAAACTCTGACGTAAATAAACCCTTTCCTTATGCCCCTTGACTCAGAGCAGAGTGCTGTTGAATCATCGCCTTTTTCGCGGGGAAGCGAAGGAGAAGTGAGACTCAGGGTGAGGACAGATTCGTTTTTCAGTCTTTTTATAACGTTAAATAACCTGCAGGGTATCACGCAAGTTCTCTTCCAGCCGGGAATGTTTTTCAACGACCCCCTTCAATGGTGGGGAGCAAAAAAGAGACGTCCACGTCTTCATGAAGGCATTGATATCTGCCTGCTGCAGCCCATTGACATGCAGATACGCCGCCTTCTGCCGCAGATGTTGATCCCAGCCATCCTGCCAGGATACCTTGTTCATTTTCATCGTGATTTCCTGGGAGAAACCCTCTATATTCGACATCCGTATATACAGAAGGAAGGAGCCGTCTTCCACACGCTCTATGGTCACGTTTCATCTCCCCCTACACTATGCAACCGTCCCTCCTTTATCAACAAGGGGCAGGTAGTGGGAACAATACACCCTTCCCCTGGAAAGACTTCTGTCCCTGCGCATCTCCATATCAGCTGCGCCTGGATAGACGAGAAGCAGCAGGTGGAGGAACTGAGCTGGGAGAAGATGGCCAGCAACGGTAATGTTTTATTTGTTGACCCACTGCCGTTTCTCGTTTAGTGACTATCAACCAACCTTCCATATCTGGCCTAAGGAGTCCCGTACATGCATATTCTGGTAGATGCTGATTCCTGTCCAGGGGTCATCAAGGAGATCCTGTACCAGGCAGCGGAAAGAACCACTACCCGGATGACCCTGGTGGCGGATCGCCCGCTGATCATCCCTGACTCTCCCCATATCAAAAGGGTTCAGGTTAAATCAGGATTTAATTCGGCAGACGATCGGATCATTGAACTGGCGCAGCCTGGTGACCTTATTATTACTGATGACATCCCCCTGGCCTCTGCAGCGGTTGGCAAGGGCTGTCTGGTACTCAACCAACGGGGTGAAATCTTGGAAGAAGAGAATATCGCTGAACGACTCTCCGCCAGGGACTTCATGACCGAACTGCGTGATTCCGGGATCAATACCGGTGGTCCTGCACCACTGAGCCAGAGAAATCGACAAGCCTTTGTCAACCAGCTGGACCGGCTCCTGAGTCAACAGAAGATAAACACCTTTCATTCGCCGTGAGGAGAACGTCCATTCCCTTGAAGATGGGCGTTGAATAACAGCCATGCATTTTCATACGGTTATTGTCGGAGCAGGGCCTGGCGGTCTGGCCTGTGCCAGGATTCTTGCTGAGCACGGTATTCAGGCATTGGTCATTGAACGGCACGAGACAATCGGGGCCAAAGTCTGCGCCGGCGGGATCACCTGGGGCGGCCTGATCAGCAGGGTGCCCCGGGATCTTGCCGAAAAGTCTTTTCCGGTGCAGCATATCACGACCCGTCTTCAGAAGGTGCGCATTGAAGAGCCAGCACCCATCATCGCCACAGTGAATCGGGTAAAACTCGGGAATCATATGGCACAGCAGGCGCTGGAAGCCGGTGCCAGGATCATGACCGGCTGGCAGGTAAAGGGACTCGGCGAGCAAAGAGTGATCATTGAGCAGAAAGAAAGCAGAAAGCAACAGGAGCTCACCTTTGACTACCTGGTGGGGGCTGACGGCTCGAGCTCACTGGTACGAAGACACCTGGGGCTTTCGAGTAACAAGATGGGCATTGGTATCAACTTTCAGATCAACGGCGATTTGAGGAAGATGGAGTGGCATCTCAATAACAAATTTTTCAGCAACGGATATGGATGGATTTTCCCCCATCGTGATACGGTCTCAATAGGCGCTTACCTTCCCACAGGTAGCAAGAGCGCAACATCCGCCAAAGACCTGAAAAATGGCCTGCTTGCCTGGGCCGGAACCCTGGGTTTTTCCCTTGAAAAAGAACAAGCCAGGGCCGAGTATATCAATTATGATTATCAGGATTGGAAATTCGGCAGGATTTTTCTGATTGGCGACGCCGCAGGACTGGCCTCGGGTCTGACCGGCGAGGGAATCTATCCGGCCATCATCTCCGGCGAAGAGACCGCCCGCTCCATTATTGATCCTGGTCACAGCCCTGCTGTAATGGAAGGCCTGATCCGCAGACATCGTCTGCACAGCTGCATGGCAGACTGGACCGGGTCCAGTCCCACCTTCAACCTCCTTGCCGGAGAGATGATGACCCTGGGGCTGCGATGCGGTATAATCAAATTCAGCAAACTGGAAATGGCGTTTTAGGATGCTTTCAGCAACAACGCCCTTACATTTATCAATTCTTCAGCAAACATACCCTCTATCATGAAGCCCACAGCCAACAGAAAAACAAAGTCCGTTCTCCTCAATATCGCCTTCATCCTCTCCTCTGGCGCCATTCTTTTTTTCCTCTTTAATGCCCCGGAAGAGAGCACGGCAAAACTGCCAAAAGATCCGGACCACAGTCGTTTTCAGGAAATGAAGAAAAAAGAGGCGGAAAAATTCTGCACCGAGTGCCACAGCCCTGAAGGAGTGTCCCCTCTTCCTGAAGACCATCCCCCTAAATATCGCTGTCTTTTCTGCCACAAGAGAAACTGACAGCCATAGCTGGCGTTTTCCGCCAGCCATGGCCGCTACAAAACGCCAGCTTCAGACAAGGAACGTCCTGGGTTTTATGGCTATTCTTTCAGGTTGTGACTTGATTCAAAAGATGCTTCCGGCACCGTTTTCTCCTGATTTGCAGAAAGAGACGCAAGGAGAGAAAGTAACTGCCTATGGCACAGGGAAGGGCCAGGACTGCCCCGCCGACCACAAGGACAATCACTGCTTCATAGCCCAGATCGACAAGGACCATCAGGGACGTGTACAATCCCTGATGTTGAAGCAGGAGTTCCAGGGCCTCTTTTATCCGAGGCCAGGTGAGTTGGTACGGGGTAAGGAGATTGCCGACTATGGTGGAGAGGTAATACTGAGGAACATAGGTGATTGGATTGCTCACCAGAAAACTTGTCAGCAAGGCGGTGATGGTTGAGGTTCGGGTTATAAGGGTGATCACAACTATGAGAATGGTATGCAGGGGCATGATAGGAATAATGCCAATAAAAACACCAACAGCAGCACCAAGGGCCAAGGATTGAGGGTCACCTTGCAGACGTATAAATTTAAAGTAAAAATATCTGGCACTTCGTTGTAAATTCATCTGCACTTGCTTTCTCAATTCAACAGATGTTTCTGTTCGCGTCTCTTCTTGATTTTGACAAAAAGAGGCAGAGAGAGAAAATAACTGGCGACAGCAAAGGGAAGCGCCAGAACCGTGCCGCCGACCAAAAGGACAATCACCGCCTCATACCCAAGTTCGACGAGAACCATCAATGACTTATAGAATCCAGGATCTTGAAGCATAAGATCCATCGCCTCCTTGATTCGACTCCAGGTAAGCTCATACGGGGTGATGGCATTGCCAATGGTGGTGGAAAAGTAATATTGCGGGACATAGGTAAGAGGGTTTGCGACCAGAAAGCTTGATAATATGGCCGCAACAGTTGAGGTTCTGGTGGCGACAGTAACCAGAACGACAAGAATAGTCTGAAAAGGCATGATAGGAGCGATACCCAGCAAAACACCAATGGCAGTGCCAAGGGCCAGAGATTTCGGGTCACCTTTCAGGCGCAAAAACTTTATATAAAAATACCTGAGAATTCGTTTCAGATTCATTTGCTCATCTATTTCTTAGAGTTGAGAGCGTGAATATACATCCTGATCATAGGCGCCAGGAGCCGATTGCCGAGAGTAATAAAAACCGGCCATGGCAATCATAGCACCATTGTCCGTACAAAAAGAAGGGCGTGGGACAAAGAAGGCCTTTTCCTCCTGTTGACAACGTTGAAGCATGGATTCGCGAAGCCGTGGATTGGCAGAAACCCCGCCACCCAAAACGATAGTCTGAATATTGTGTTTCCTGGCGGCATACAAAGTCTTCTCCACCAGGACATCAACAATGGCCTCTTGAAAGGAAGCGCAGATGTCCGGGATATGCAGAGGGATATCCTTCTGCCGGCACTGATTACACTGATTGAGCACCGAGGTTTTCAGGCCGGAAAAGCTGAAGTCAAGGGAATCCTCTTCCAGCCAGGCTCTGGGAAATTTAATGGCAGCCCTGTTGCCGGACTGGGCCTCTGCGGAAACACGCGGGCCGCCAGGATAGGGCAGGCCAAGGAGTTTTGCTACCTTGTCAAAGGCCTCACCTGCGGCATCATCACGGGTTCTGCCCAGGAGCAGAAAAGAGGTGTGACTTTGTGCAAGATAGATCGAACTGGTGCCACCGGAGACGATAAGCGCGATGTAGGGGAATGCGGGTTTTTCCTCTTCCAGAAATACCGCCAGCAGATGGCCTGCCATATGGTCAATCCCGACAAAGGGAATCCTGGTGATAGAGGAGAGTGCCTTGGCGTAGGAAAATCCGACAAGCAGCGAGCCGATCAGACCCGGCCCCTGAGTAACTGCAATCAGATCAACATCTTTGAGCGTCACGCTGGCCCGGTCCAGGGCTTCATAGACAATGGGCACAATGGATTCGAGATGTTTACGGGACGCAAGCTCCGGCACCACACCGCCAAAGCGGGTGTGGATGTTATCCTGACTGCTGAGCACGCTGGAGAGCAAGGTGTCGTCATCTCTGAGAACCGCCGCCGCCGTATCGTCACAGGAAGTTTCTATTCCAAGGGTGAGCATGACATGAACTCTTTTTTTAAAAAAACGAAACCGTTATTCAAACATAACTGCAACAGTGAGATACCTTAGCCGGTATCAGAATTCGCAACAAAATGAACAAAAAAGCCCGTTTATTTCATACGGTCGCCTAATATCTCATGGCAGAAACAGGGGATTCAGGGTAATAAATATTACCTCCATCTATATGATCACTTTTGGAGAAAAAGTCAACGTCCGCAAGAAACAGGAACCCAATCGTCATGACTTCATCAGCAAAAGAAAATACGAACCCGGAACAGCTTGTAGATCAATACTCTCGGACCATCTCCTACCTCCGCCTTTCCATCACCGATCGTTGCAATCTGCGGTGTCTCTACTGCATGCCCCAGCGGGGAGTAGATTCTTCCTCTCTTGTAAAATGCACAGATCTGCTCAGCTATGAAGAGCTGCTGCGGATCGTGGGTGTCGCCGTTGGCATGGGCATGAACAAACTGCGGTTGACTGGAGGTGAGCCTCTGGTCAGAAATGGGGTCATGGATTTTATCCGCAGCCTCGCCGGGATCAAGGGGCTGGAGGATATCCGCCTGACGACCAATGGCGTTTTACTTCACGAAAAGGCGGCAGAACTGCAGAGGGCGGGGATCAGAAATCTGAACATCTCACTGGACACCCTGAAGCCCGAACGTTTTATAGAAATTACCGGTTCCGATCTTTTTGCCCAGGTATGGCAGGGAATCCAGACGGCCTGCGATCTGGGATTTAATGTCAAGCTCAATGTCGTGGCCATGAAAGGGATCAATGACGATGAATTTGCAGATTTTGCCAGACTGGCGACGCAAACGCCGGCCCAGGATGGCCTGGTGTCGCTCGCTCCAGGGATGGATAAAGAGCGGCGAGCCATTCAGGTGCGATTCATCGAATTCATGCCCATTGGCAACAAGGAGAGCTGGGACAAGAGACGCTTTATTGCAGCGAGTGAACTCAAGGAGATCATTGCAACCCTGGGAACTTTGGAACCCGACGGCCAAGGATGGCCAGGTAAGCGAGCTGAAAGCGAGACTCCGAGTGTCGCGGGCGCCATAGGCGGCGCAGGAGCGACCTTTCCCGGTTCACGCATGGAAGGGCCGGCCAGGGTCTATCGCCTGACCCTGCCTGACGGGCAGACTGGCCGGGTTGGATTTATCAGCCCCATCAGTCACCATTTCTGTGACGAGTGCAATCGCCTGCGCCTGACCTCAGAAGGAAGGCTGCGCGCCTGCCTGCTGCACGACAACGAAACCGACCTGAAAGCGATAGTGCGACATGGCGGCACAGACAGAGACATTCAGACGGCGATCCAGCAGACCATCCTTGCCAAACCAAAAGGGCATACCCTGCAGGATGACCTGGCCAAACCCGGCCAGGTCAACTGTCAGGGCCACATGTCACGCATCGGTGGCTAAGCTCTCATAACAGGGATACGAGCCGAGCCATTCAAAATAGGAACAGATCTCCCGTAAGCGATCACAGCCCCGCTTGATCTTCTCATCTTCAATATGGCCAATCATGTCAAGGAAAAACAAGTAATTCCACTTCTTGCCATTGATCGGACGGGACTCGATCTTGGCCAGATTGATATCTTCCTCCGACAGAATCGTCAACACCTCGTTCAAGGCCCCTGGTCTATCCATGAGCCCGAGGAGCAGAGAGGTGCGGTCGGCGCCGCTGGGCGAGGGCGAATGGTCGCCAATGACCAGGAAACGGGTGGTGTTGCCCCGGTAATCCTCGATGCCTTTCACCACCACCTGTAGATCATAGGTCTTGATGGCGAGCGAAGAGGCGATGGCCCCGATATTGGGGTTATCAGCGGCCATCTGGGCCGCCGCCCCGGTGGAAAAAA